>CAKSSY010000011.1 GCA_934489945.1 uncultured Eubacteriales bacterium | reverse complement strand
AGCCGGTTTCCGTCCGCTCAACGCCGTTGCAGACGTCCCCGACACTCCAGCCGTAACCCGGAAGAGAACGCACCGAGACGGGAATGGTCCCGACAACCGTTTCGCCGTGCTTCACGCTCCCGACCGATGCACTCACAAAAGAACCCTCGTTGTATCCGGGATGTGCCTCTGCGTACTGCTTAACCCATGCAACGCGCGCGTCATCAACCGTCGTCGGCTCGTTGCCGGCACCGAACAGTAACGTCAAATCCAAAATACGCGGCTGAAAAACCACATTGTCAAGAACAACGTCTTTCTTGAAAATCACACCATACGCCGAACCAAGTGCAGAATCGGTCTGCTTTATCACACCGTTGCCAAAGTCGTTGAAACCGCTCTGATTTAACAACTGCAAATAAAAAGATGTCACCCCTCCGCCAGTCGGGCATCCGTACAAAAACAGCACATGACCGTTATTGGCGGTCGGATACGTTGACATTGTGAGATAAGAATTTGTCGTTGCCGTACCGTTTGCCGTATAGGTGCCGTCACCATGATTGGTAAATGTAATTCCGGCAATCGTCTGTGTTGCGGCGAGCTTGGTTTTATTGACCAACTGGTTCCAGACAACCGTCTTTCCGCCGACACGCTCCACCGCCGCAAACTTGCCGCCCGACGGCACAGTCTTGCTTGTCGCTTCGGTGCTGTCGGTCACGAAATCATAGGAGATTCCTTCGTTCAGCTTCCAGAGGACGTCGAGTTTGTCGGCAACCACGCCCGCGGCGGAATCCACAGCGGAATCCACATACGCCTTGTTGGCGGCATCTGTCGCGACGGAGGGAGACCCGACGGCAAACGTCCCGTTCTGTCCCCTTCTCGGGATCGTCCCCGCCACCGGCAACGATACCTGCACTTGCAGCATGGTCGTCTCCCTTGTGTTCGCGGGCACGCCGTACAGTCGCATGACGGAAACCGTTGAGGTCACCTTCTCCAGCTTTTCCGCCAGCTTCTCCGTCACCGCCTTCTGACTCATCACCGCTTCCTCGTTCTCTCCCGTGGACTGCAAAATTTCGGGAGTATCTCCCTTGTCCCCCTTTTCACCCTTATCGCCCTTATCTCCCTTGTCGCCTTTATCTCCCTTGTCCCCTTTGTCTCCCTTTGGAATGGAGAATTTCAGGTGAACCGAACCGTCTTCAAGCATTTTTTCGACTTTCACCGGTGCAGAAGCATCCAAGGTCACGGCAGACACTCGCATCCCTTCAATCGCCGACTTTGCCGCTTCGGATTTTTCTGCAGCATCTTCCGCTGCCGTTTTCGCCGCCGATACCGCAGCGGCATCTAAAACCAAAGCGGAAAAATCATCTTCAGAAGTAAGAGCCGAATCCAAAAGATCGTTGTCTTCCACCACAAATGAGAAACGCGGAGAATAGAGGACACGTCCCAGTTCGTCCGAGATGTTCAACCGTGCCTCAAAAATACCATCCGTCGACACGGTCTGCGGTTTGACGGAATAGGCAATTCTGTCAGGGTACGCCCCGTCCGTTGCGTAACAAACACAACCGTGATAAATTTCGGTTCCGTCCGTTTTTCTGGCATAAAGCTTTGCACGCATTCCTGAAGTGACGGCAATCGGTTGGGAACCGTTCCGAAGAGAGAACCATATTGTTCGTCCGTTCTCGCCCTTTGTCAGAATCACGCCCGCCTGCACTCCGTTTTTGACAACGTCAAGCGTGATTCTTAAATCAAAAAAAGTCATAGAAATTCCTCCTTTTCTTTATTGTAGCAAAAGGCAGGGGGTAAATTCTCCCCCTGCTCGTGTTATTCGGCAAAATTCTTAAAAGACTGAAAAGTATTGAAAATCGCCTTTACTTCGCGCATGAGGTTAGATACCGGAACGCCCGTTAACAGCGAAATCGCTTTTGCACAACTGTAAGCACTTTGATAGAAATCTCCCTTCCCGTTCGCGGTTTTCAACAAGTCTGCAATAGCCTTTCTTACCTGCTCCATGGCAGCAACATCCGCACGTCCGGAAGAAGAGCCACCGTAACCGTCCATGATGCTGAAAATATCCTTAAGATAAGGAATTTTGTTCAGCATGTTCATTTCCGAATTCAAAAATGCCGTCAAAGAGAAGGAACCATTCTCAACGCCGACAAGATCGCCAAGGAATGCCTGCAAATACTTCTCGGCATAGTTTTCACCCTCGTCGTCGTCACGCCCGGCAGAAACCACAGAGGCCGCCGCCACATTGACAACGGAGGAAAAGAACAGAGACAGAACCGTCCTCGTGAAAGATCGCTTTGACATTTTCCCTGTTGAAACACGGTATATCGCATTGTTTAAAATATTGATGTATAGAGTCGGCTCCGCGCCAAAATTCGTCATGATCCTGTTGAGATGGTTGTTGGAACGCATCAACTCCGAACGGTGCATCGGCGAATCAATAACCTGTGTGTGATCAATCACTGAGTCAAACAGCTCGTTTACCTTTTCATAGTATTCCTCCGAATTCACCTTCAGGGACAATTTCCCGCTTTCGATCATCTGAGATATTTCCGAACGGCAGGCATAGTATATCGCCGCCCATGTGATATCATCGGCAAAGCCGGCAGCCTTACCGAAAACTTCAATGCACTTTTCACGAAGGGAACCCTCGCCTTTGATTGTCTCCGCAAAAGAGCGTGAAAGCCCCATGTCATACCCCTTTTCATGCTTCCACCATGCACGCGTATTGCGACTCTGTGCTTCTTCCATACATCTTTTCGGGTGTGCCAACGCTTGCGACATTCCATACACCAACGAACCCGGTTTAAGATAGATTGCCGCACGGATGATTGCGGTCGGCTGCTGTATCACCACGCGAAAGTTTGCCGTCACTGCCGAGGCTTTGAAGGCTCCCATAAACCAGTCAAACTTTCCGAACGTCTTGTCTGCTTCGACACCGGTTCCCTCCAATGTCTCAATCAGCTTTTCGACATAGTTCTTTCCGTCTTTCTCTGTATTGTAGAAGAGATGATCCGCCGTCTGCTTGATTCCGTAAAGACTGCCGTCCTCGTGCTCGGTTCTCCATGACTGAATTTTCTGCACATCTGTCTCCGCCGTCTTGAAGCAGGCAAAACGGAGCATCTGCGTCGCGTATTGAGAGAAGATTCCGAAGATGTCACCGATGCGGATGGCACTGTTTGCACCCTTCTGCGTGTGCTTCACGAAAAACGGTGTTGTTCCGAAATAATTGATCTTTGTCGTATCCATGTCGTTCGCGCCCTTTACGGTGCGGATCGGAAAATAATTCTTTCGCGTAAATCCCTTATAGAGCCATTCCCGCATGGTGGTCTCGTTTCCCCACTCGGCAAGTTGCTCCATCATGAATTTCTTCAGTTCATTCACACATTTCTTCTGTTCTTCGGACAGATGTCCGATCAGCTTGTTCATGGTTTCTTCCGACATCTTTACGGCAAGCACATCAGAATCGACCTTTCTGAAGTCTTTTTCTTTCATAATATCTTTGAGCGGCGTTTTGTCGACGGCAACACCCTTGCCGCCAAGCTCCGATAGGATGTGCCCTCTTGCCTGCTCCATGTCGCTGTAGGCGTAAAGGGTCATAATCTCGCCCGCTGTCATGGAAATTCCGTCCTCGGTAAAGACCCTATCGTTTTTTCCGCTCCATTGGTCAGTGTGATATTCCTCTTTGATTTTGTCGCGGAAATCCTCCACAATTTTCACACGCTCGGCAAAACCGTTCTTTCCGAAAAAGGGATCCATAAGACGTCCGATTGTCTCCGACCCGTATTTCCCGGTCCACTCAGCGTAGTAGGTCGGTGTCATGTTCCGAACGCCGGCTTTTCGGATCATATCGTCGTAGGCGCGGCGCACCGCATTTCCGCTTTTTCTCTCGGTTTTGATCCTATCAAAGTCGTCCATGATCCCTCGCGCAGTTTCGTCAAGACTCATGTTTCTATTTGCATCGTGGAGTGTGCGAATTTCGCAAATTGTGTGAGCAATGCTATCCAACATATCCGCATAGTCCTTGATCTCCTTTGCCGATTTCCCGAAGAAATTCAGCGTCTTGGCAAAATCTGCCCCCCATTCTGCGTACCATCCGTTTTTCTTGTCCATGCCGGATTGCTCCGCTTCCTGCCTAAGCGTTTCCACCCACTCTGTAATCTGCTCCGCAAGCCCCGGTGCAAAGGAAGCGTATAACCCTCCTTTTTGGGCATAATCCGAAAATTCCGTCACAAGGCTTCCTAGTTTCTCAAGTCTTTCCGCCCAGTCCATGTTCGCAAGCGGTCCCATAAGCACCCGGATATTTTTCACCGTCTCTGCTTCTCTTCGGCGAAGCGTTTCGAGTGAGTTCCCTCTCTTGTCCTGCTGTGTTTCGGTGTAATTCTCCGCTTCCAATATCCCGATCTTCTCGTGTAGCTTTCCGAGTCTGTCAACCAAGTTGTCAATCTGTGCAAAGTTTTTGTACATCGGCACGATCTCAAACAGCGAAGCCACGGTTTTTCTCAGTCCCTCCGGAATATTCGAGTCCTTCGTCGGTGTCACCAACTTTTGGTATAATCTCGACATGGTTCTTGCAATCCGCCCGGTCTGTTTTGCCTTCTCGTTTCGCTCCTTCCAGTAAGCATCCCGCTTTTGAAGAAGCTCATTATAATATTTCTTGTAATTTTCCCGGATCTTTTTCTTTGCCTCTGTGAGCTTGGCAACAAATCGCGTCTCCGCTTCTGTCACCTTGTTCTTCGCCCAAAGCACTCGACGGTCGGCAACTTCGACAGCACGCCGAATTTCTTTCTGCGCCTTTTCATATTCTGTCCGCCGGCGGGATTTGTATTTGTTTTTCTTGATTGGAACCTCCAGATCCCGAAGCACAGCCGAATTCTCCAATTGACTGATTCGATTGCTCTGAACGGCAGTTTTGTCAATCAATTCTTCTTTCCTCGCCGAAAGCTGTCTCAGCTCCGCACGTTCTTTCTCGTTGAGTGTCGATCGTCTGACAAGACTCCGTATTTTTCTCCTGACCTCCTCCAGTTCTTTGACATCCGACTCTTGCTGAAGAGCCGTCTGTTGGTACTCCGAAAGAACACCGAAAACACGGGAATTGTTCACATTATTCTCAAGCAAAGAATCAATAACGGCAAGGAAACGGGAAGACACTTCGTTAATCTGCTTTTTCGCATCTTCCTTGTCAAGTTCGTGTTCCTCCTCCGCAACAATCTCCTTTACAATCACTTCGGCTTCTTCTGCGGTTATTTTCGGAACCGTATCCGCCGCACTCGTTTTCTTGTGATCGAGCGACATGGCAATAGCAGTCACCATGTCCGGTGTAATCATAACCTCTTTGTTTTGTCCGGTTGCAAACGATCTGGACGCTATCTTTATTGCAATACCGGCAGATGTCGGTGATAGTTCCCCAAGAAGAACTTTGTTAACCACATCAATATTCTTGCCGTCCTGCAACAAGAAGTCATTTCTCTCTCCGAGATTGGCTTTCAAGGCATCCATACGCTCTTGCGGTGTTTTCAGTACTCTTTTCCGCCCGCGCTTCCTCGCCTTCGCATCTTTTTCCGTTCCTGCATTCTCGCCATCAAGCTCTCGTAACCATTCCTCCTTGTTTACCACTATACTCTCGTCCGACTCTCCATCTCCGATGCTGAAGCGAACGTCGTCCTCAAACGGTATTGCATCTGTTCCGGAAATTTCCTGATCTTTTTTTGAAAAATCGGTTGACATTTCCGGATTTTGTGATATACTGTTAGTAGAAGGATTGCCAACAGCGCTTTGGGCGTACTCCTCGTGGATTTGTTTCAAATCAGCGAGAAATTTGGTGAATCCTTCCTTTTTGTTTATCGCCACCCTATACTCGGTCGGTATATCCTTGATTCCGGTCTTAATCATTTGTTTGTTGATGAGTAATTTTTCATTTCCGTATTTATCGATTGCTTGTTCTACATAGTATGTTATTCCACCTTCCCAAACTTTAACATATATCAAAGAGTCATTCCCCCTGTGGTTATTATAAAACACTTTGTCATAATTTTCTACAATAAACGGTATTGACTCAATATCGGAAAGAGAAACAGGGTATTTTTCATTTTTGCTCGTTCCGTGAGAGTTAATTATATGCCTTATGTCGTTATCACGCAAAGCATGAGAATAGTCTGAAATATCAATATCCTCCTTGACAGCGGTAACCAATTTATCGGATGCTTTTGCGTATTTTTTATAGGATTCCGTATTGGTTTTTGTTTTTGCATTCTCGACGTACTTGTTAATATCTTCTTGTGTCACTCCATAAGAATAAGACACATTTCCGTCTTTTAACACTCCCGCACTCCGTCTCGCATCCAGCGCGTCGGTCATCATGGGGGTGAATTTTTTTGCCAACTCGTCAAGATAGGGACGGATCGCCTCGGCAAGTGCACCGTTCGCTTTCTTCCCGGAATAGAGCCTGCGGACATTGTAAATGGCTCTCTTCACAAATTTCTTAATTTTGTCCCAAAGTCCCGGATTTCCCTTTCGGATAGTCGCGGCAAAATCCGATTCGTTTACGAATACCTCCTTTGAAGCATCTGCTACAATCTCGGAAAGGGCTTCCTCTTTCGTAAGTTTCTTTCCGACACCTTTGTATTCCGCTATGTAGTTTTCGGCGAGTTCCGCCACATCGATTCCCACCTTTTCCGACAGTGTCTCAAGCACCGCGTCCGAATATTCGCGGTATAACTCAGGAGAATACGTTTCGCACAGATGAACCATCTCATGTGCCACTGTATACATCACGAAAGTCTCTTTGACCGAATTCGTCGCCCCCGCGCGAATGTTGACATAGATTACACCATTTCGATAGAAACCGTTCGGCGCGTTCTTCACATTCGCATCAAAGAAAACAACATCAACACCTGCCTGTGCAAGAACATTCTCAGCAAAATCAAAGGCAGCCTTCTGATCGGCACTCGGTTTTTTCCGTATCTCAAGCGACACCCCGTTCAACACCTGCTCTTTGCCCTTGTAATGTACCTTGGTGCCGCTGTAGAAAACCTTTCCGGAATGCTTCTTCTGCCCGTCGCCCTTTCCGATCGCTTCCTCTACTTTTTTCTGCCTTGCAGCATCTTTCGCCAACTTTATTTTTGTACCGGCAAGAAAGGCTGCTTCAAATTGTTTTTTCGAAATACCATCCACCAGTCCTCTTTGAACGATTGATTTGAAATCATAGCCCACCGACGCCATGGTTCGGATGTACATATATTGTTCCGCATAATACCTTGGCTCTTGACGCTCGTCTTCGGCTTTGTCGTCGTTCTCTTCGTGCCACAGACGTACCATTTCCTCCTCACCGCCCGGTCCTTCTTCTTTCGAGCGTTCGGCAAAAACATCACTCATCATCTCGTTTACTCTGTCAATTTCTTCCTGCTCCATTTTGACAGGTGCGGCAGATGAGGAAACTGACGAAGAAACCGTCTTTTCTCGGAAATCGGCATTGCCATAAACATTTTCCACACTCTTAATTGAAACGTCTCCCGTTACATCGACAATCTGTTTTCCGTCTTTCGACTTGAGAACACCACCATGCCGCTCCAATATCACTTCGGCATCGTATTTTTGGTTACCGATCTCCAGATGAAGCGTTGTCTTTGACGTTTTTTGACTCGGAGTTGCACTACGAAGAAAGGCGTTCGCAAGCGAAATTGACTTTTTGTCCTCAATTTCTTTGATCAGTGACTTCCCAAAGGATTGAAAATCAAATTCGTCAACCGCTTTGCCATAGAGCTTCAGAATCGTGTTTCCGTCCTCTGCTACCGATTGCCCCACACGCTTTTTTTCTTTTTCAATAAGTGCCGCGTCGTTGCTCTGCGCCAGTTCGGCAAGTGTTGCATAGTCGGATTTCAGTATCTTTTTTCCCTTATCTATTTTCTTTCTCAGCTTCTGCGCCAGAATGTAAGCATCCGATCTTTCCTCCTGCGCATTCAATGTCTCGTCGATGAGTGCCTTGATATCCGAACGCTTCACGCTTCCGTTGGAATCCAAGAATAATGCTTCGTATTCCTTCGCCAGCTTATGACGGTAAGAACCCGTGTCGATAATCTCAAGACCCGCCATCGAGAGCGATGACAAGCCGCCCAATACGCCTGCGTATAATACATCGCCCCAATCAACATCTCCGTGTTCTCCGAATATCGCGTTCCGCAACCCCACATCAATGATCTCCTGTAGCGACTCCTCCGTGAACTCTCCGATCATATCTCCTCCGAGATTGAGCACGATCTTTCCGATCGTGGAGGACACCTTGTTTCCGAGTGCTTCTATCGCTTGACCCGAAAGGAATTTTCCCGCTCCCGGGATGCCGCCTATCAGATTCTCCAGTGCCACCTCAAAGGTCGCGTTCAGTATGCCGTATGTCTTCGCCTGTTCGGCTGTATATCCCATTTTCCGCGCTTCATTGTAGGCATTTCCGTAGATCGGCAGACCGAAAGCACCGACCGACGTTGCCGCCTTCGTTGCACCGATGACCGTTTTTACGGTTCCGGCACTGATTTTTCCCGCGCTCATAGCTCCCGACAACGCCGTTCCCATAAGATTTCCTGTCAGAATGCCAGCCAGTGCCGACGGTGCGTTGTTTCCGAGATTC
Organism: uncultured Eubacteriales bacterium; assembly: GCA_934489945.1. Lineage (GTDB taxonomy): Bacteria > Bacillota > Clostridia > Oscillospirales > CAG-272 > RGIG8775. The sequence continues at coordinate 27,261 of CAKSSY010000011.1, read as the reverse complement.
TGCGAAAGATCATACATCAGATTTCCGAATCCCGTTTCCATGGCATCCTTCATGTATGCTGCCTGATATTCGGACACCGTTGTCGGACGCACGGTGTCCGAAAAGGCACGTGCATATCCCTCTTTCCATTCGGCAAGTCCCATTCCGTATGCCGATACGACACGTTCAAATCCATTGTTTTTTCTGTCCGCCACCATTCGTCCGATTTCGGCAGCAAGAGAAGTATCATAGTGTCCCGTCGCGCTATACAGATAATCATAGTATTCCTGTGCTGCCTCTTGCCCGAAGGTATTCCAAAGAGCATTGACCATCTTTTTTTGATCGTCGTCAAGAAATGCGAACCCTTCCCGCACGTCCTTAAACTCTTCCCCGGAATAATACTTTTCTTTCAAAAGATTCTGTGCCTTTCGGAACTGCTCGTCCAAGGCCTCGCCTTTCAGATCGGACAAATCAGAATTTATTTCATCGTAATCTCCTTGATATACACGGTTCCCGATGAGTCCTATGATATTCCGCTTAAAGTCTTCCGTTGTATCCATAGACGCATCCCCGAACCAGTCCGTGTTTCGAATGGCATCATAGTAGTAATATTGCGCTCCCTCATCCTTGGATTTGTATTGCGTTTTCTTCTCCTCAAGCTCCGCCTTCAGGTTTTCCAATTCCTCGTTTTTGGCAATTGATTCCTGCGCCAGCTTGTTCCTGCGTTCAAAATTGCTCGTTTCGGATTTCATCGCAAGATCCAGAGTTGCGATAAAATCCTCCAGTTTCTGTTTTTCTTCTTCAAGTGAGGAAATCTCCGAAGACAGCCGACTGTCCCTCTCGGCGTTCTTTTTCTCTGCGATCCTTTGAATCTCGCTCGGCAATTTTCCGCCATATGTCTCATAATCCTGCCTGTAGCGATCCGTGACCTGCCTCCAGTTGTCAGCATCCCGATAGGCACTGTATGTCAGGGCGTTCTGCATTACACCCTTTTGACTTTTCTCCAGCTCTGTGAGAACATCGTCAATCCCTGCCATGCTTCCGCCGTTTGTCCGATCATAGTCTGATATGGCTTTCGTCCGCTTGATCATCGAATTGAGGTCCCGGGCAAGCGTCCCCATCGTATCGGCATCTTGCCACTCATTCGCCGCTATAAGCCTGTCCGAAAGAGACCGGAGATCGGTGTCGTATCCCCGAAGTCGCGATTTCTGCGCGTTTTTCAGAATATTTTTTTTGATCTGCTCCTGCGTGCCGTTATGCTTTGCAGGGGTGGAGGCTGTTCTCGCCATCGCCGCCCTCCGTTTCTCTTTCAGATTTGCATATATTTCATCTCTTGTCATTTCAAAAGTACCTCGTATGCCGCATTTCCGATTTTGATGTAGCCTTTTCCTTTCACCACAAAAACCTCGTTTTCCGTCAAATCTTTCATGGCTTTGTTAATCTCCTTATCCTTTGTAATGGCAATTCCGCTCTTCAGTGTGTATGTACGTCCGTTTGTCGCTTTGACATCCTTGCTCGTGTCCGATCTTGCAAAATTGTAACCGTCGGCAACCTTCGGCATTCCGTTCTCATCGGTATCAATCATGGCTTGTGCAGCCGCCTGCTGATCTTTCGGCAACGTTGATATCCATGTCGAAAGTTCATCCAGAATCAAGTCCGCGTCCGTTCCACCGGATATGATTTTATCTATTTTTGCCGCAAATTCTTCAACGTCGGATTTAGCAAAGGATTCGTTAAGAGCCGCTTCTTCTGCGGCTTCCTGCTTCCTTCTTTCGGGAATCTCAAAAATACGCTCCGCAAGCCCCTTGACCATGTTCCATGTGTTGTTATCACCATATCCCATATCGTTGTACAGGTAATCTGTAAGGGCACGGACGTCTTCCGGTATCGCGCCTTTTTCGATTGGCTTTTCCCATCCCTTTTTATTTTCGTCTTCCGCAAATCCGTTGACATCCAACCCGTACTCGGCAATGATTTTTTTGATTTCTTCTGTGTCGTATGGTTCCTTACTTCCCTCCGGGGGAGCCAAAAATTTATCCGAGTCCGTGTCCGATGTCTCTCCGGTCTGATTTTCCAGTTTCGACAAGAAATCACTCCACTCCCGATCCAATTCTGAGGTCCTGTCCGAAAGTTCGCGGTTGAATGCACTTACCGAGGCATTGTAATCCCGCCACGCATTCTCCCTGTCACTGTTGAAGCGGGAAAGTGCCAGATCATAAAGTTCGGGGATTATATCATTCAACTTGTCCATCCATCCCTGATAGGATTGACTTCCAACGGTTGTGGCATAGCTGTTGCCGTAGCCGCCTGTCAAAGTAGCCGCATTGGCCATAGTATCCTTCATTGCCAGCTTTGCCTGCTTGGAATATTGTTTTTTATATTGCTGATAAATTGCATCCGAATAGGGATTGTAGTCAAATGTCATCCGATTGATCCCCTGCCGCGCTTCTTCCAATTTCTCGGTGCTTGCCGTTTTCCATGCGTCGTATTCGGATTTCATCGATTCAATTCTTTTTCTTTCCTCCTCGGCATTAAACTCCATCGTTCGTATCCTCCTTGTTCATAGCCCAAAGCAACTCAATTGCCCTTTTGATCTCAGAAATGCTCTTAATAATTTCACGCCTTTGAGATTCTTCCATACCGTCAAGCCGCGGTATCGTAATTGTCGGCAGCATAATTATCTCCTTTCATTGCTTTCTTCCACATCGCGCGCCATTGTCCAAAGTGTAACTTTACCGCGTCCCTGTAAACGGATCCGATAGTGGTCACAACGCGGTGTCACAACCGGCAGGCAAACGCTTTCTTTGCTTTTGGCTGTAATGACACGAAGAGTCTGCCAATCGCGTCCCGAATCGCACTTCACGGCAACCTCAACACATGCCCCCGGTTCACAAGTCATCCGAAGTTGAAGGCGGGAGACATATTTTGCATTTGGAGAATTCAAATCGAAGTCTCCGAATTCCGCCATCCAGTCAAATTCGCCTTCCGGAATAATAGTACCCGTAAAGACCTCTCCGATTCTGCCACCCGTATCCGAACCGCGGACAACACCGATAACGTTTCCCTCTCTGTATAAAAGGTTTCCGCCGAACGGCAAAAATTCCGTCACATTTCCCTCATCTTCCGCACACCAAAGACGGCGTTCGGTATCGTAGACCATGAGACGTCGCCGTCCGTTCGCCATCGACAAAGAAAAGAAGAGACGCGTTCCTAAGGTACCTGCGACAGTCTTTCCGAATCGAAGTGTGCCAAACTCTGCCGAAACAAGATAAGGCATGGAGCCGTCATATTTGTAAATACCGCCTTGTGCCTTATAGTAAAGTGCGCCATCCGCGCCGTTTACAAGGGAAGAAGAGGAACCGTCCTCAACCCCGGCACAAGAGATAATCTGTACTTGATAATTGCTCGGTTTGTTTCCGGCAATCAAAATCATACAGTTTTCTTTGAAGGCAAGCAAATAGCCTCCGTATTCCGTCATTGCCGTAAATTTTCCCTCTGCCGGAATCGTTGCCACATAAGAATCGGCGGCGGTTCCGTCAAAGACCTTCCAATTTCGCTCATTGCCAAGCTCCGAAGCATAAATCTCATTGACAAAAATCTCTTTGCCTTCATCGTTCTTCTGAAGCCCGTACCGGCATCCCCACAGGCGGTTTCCATGTGTACCTACCTTATCCATAACCGGAGTCCGGCGTGATATCGTAAAGTCGGAAATTACGCCGTCATGCGGTGCACAAACCGCATATCCCTCCAACAGGATCCCTTTTCCTTTGGCAACATCTTCATCCGGTATGCCATCCGGTTCTTCAATGACACGCATATACAGTCTTTCAACCCATAAACCACCAAACGGAATGTAGCCAAACACTCCATCTTGTGTTTCACGAACACCGTCAAGCGGTTTATGCAAAAGAACAAGATCTCCCGGAAAAAACAGCGTACTAAGATCTGCCGTGTCGCTATAGAGTCGTGTCATAACAGAGAGTGAGACACCGCCATTTTCATTTATGGGATAACTGACAAACTCCTCTGTTGTGTACGCATCGCCATCTGTTGTCTCATCCGGATCATGAAACACTTCCTCCCATTTGACAATTGCAGTCGCATTCACACCTGTTCTGTCCGCACTTGCAGATATGTATTCCAATACGCCAGGTTCACCGGTGTCCCATGGAATAACCGGGGTTCCCACAGCACAGGTATCACAGCCATCTGCGGAGATTGTTTCCGATGTGTAATAGGCAATATGTAAAGAACCGCTATACTCATCCGTGGCAAAGGAAGTGATCTTTTTTTCCTCATCCTCGGCATTCGGTGCATAGGAAATCATATCCGGAAAGATGAGAAGTTTTCCTCCTACGGCAATCATGCTCTTTTCTCCCGGGGTCAATGTGACTCCCTCCACCGCTGCTCCATTCCGATAGAGAGCACCATTGTCAGCAAGGTAAAAATCTTCACCGGCAGCAGCCATCCCTTGTAAGGCGGTACCGCCTTTTACCGTTGCCCGCTTGTCGCGAATCGATAAAACCGGATAATTTTCCGCCGAAACATTCTTTTCGTCGGCAAGTGCGCCCTCCGGTATCCGCTCCCGCATGTCCAAGCCACCAAATACCGAAATAAGATTTCTTGTCGTTTTCTTTGATTGCAATTTTCGTATTCTCATATAAGGTCCCTCCTCAAATGTAGATTTGCGGCAATAACTTTCCTTTGTTTCGCGACACAAAGGAATCTTCACAATCCATCAAGGTGTCCGCATAAAGCCCGATGTAATCATTGTAACGATCCATGTCTGCAAAAGATAAATAGATCTGTGCAGATAAATAGTAAACATAAAGTACCGCATATGGTTCCTTTGCCGTCAATTCCCGTTCTCCGTCACTGTCGGTAAAGCCTTCAAATTCGCCCGCCATCCCGAAAAGAGACTCACGCACTCGTCCCTCACAGTCCGAGAGCCACCCGAGCATTTCACTTTCATCGACCGTGGCACCTGCCAACGAACGCGCACGATCTGTCGCCTCTCTTACCTTCATACATTTCCTCCCATGAAAAAATATCGACGTCAGGAGGGAGTGTCGCTCCTGACCTGACGCCGTATGTAGATTTCTTTTTATTGACCTGGCGATTGGTTTTCCGCCTCAAGACGCTCCTGCATCCGGATACGTGCCTCGCGTGCCTCTACAGATTGAACAACAATCCGTGCAACCGCTCTCGGCAGTTCCACCGGCTCCCCGGTTTTGATCGAATATTTCCGACCGCCGACCTTTACGAACCTGCGTTTATCTCCCGCATATCTGCGAGGCACGATGATCGTAACCGTTTCAGTTGCCGCCGTTTTGGCGGATTTCTTTTCTTCTGCCATATTAACTGATCTCCTTTCGATTTCCCGGCACTGTCCGAAAACGGTGCCGGGCTACATATTCGTGTGTCATATTCCGAAGCGTCTGTGAATTTAGTTTGCGGGTTCATCGGTAAACACCGCAGAACAGGACTCAATACGTCCAATGTACTTGTCAACCAGAATTTCCGCCGTCTTGCGGAGCTTCCAGCCAACTGTGGAAAACTGATTCAACGGACCGCCGATTTCATTCTTGTTGTGAATAATCGACTCTACACCGGCTCCTCCGAGTCCTGTGGTCGAAGCTCCGCCCTTTCCGCATATCAGAGTCGAGTAAACCGAAATGCCTTCGGCTGCACCCTCTCCGGGGTAAACCGTTACAGTTGCTCCGCTGCCAATGGTAATGCCGGTTGCGGCGGTCGCGTGGTCGTCGGGATCCTTCAATGTAAGCGTTGTTGCCGTGTTTGCGGAAACATAGAAAAGACTTCCGCTCACAATGACATAACGCCCCTTCAGGTTTTCTTTTGCTCCCGAAACCGTCAATGTTCCGCCGGAAAATGCGGTGGCGGACAGCGTTCTGGATGCTAAACCGAGATCGTCTCCCCGAAAGATCTTCGCATTCGAGGTTTCAAGGAACCGAACGCCGCCAATCTTGCCAAGCTCACCGTCAAGAATCTTCTCGTTGGAGGTATATTTGTTGACATCGATCCATGCAGGCTCCTTGACTTCGGTCATCAGATCGTAAGAAATGTGTGGATGGATGATGGCAATATAAGCATCTCCGAACTTCGGCACATCGTCGCCGCGAAGCATAGCCGCCATCTTGAAGATATCGGTCAGATGCAGAGTGTTCTCTACCGTCAGTGTGTGACGAGAGGTTCCGCCGTTTGCGTAAAGGACGTTTGTGCCTTCATTCAGCACCTCACGGGTAATCTTGTCCGAAATCATCGCCGCCTGCTGTCCCGTTTTCTCCTGCGCATTGAGGACAGGCTGGTCAATGGATGTCATGTCCAGTGTATCAGATACCTTGACATAACGACCGTACTCACCGATAGTCGCCGTGATAGCAGTCTCGGTAAGTGCCTGACCGGTCGGAATTTCGGTCTCGCGCAGAACTGCTGCCTCAATTGAAGCGTCAAGATCGTCATAACGACGGAATTCAATGGACTTTCCGCTGTTCAGGGGAATGTCCTTTTTTTCACATACCTGATCGTGAATAAGATTCGGACCGATCGTCTTGATCAGATTTTTGTGATAATATGTTTTCATGCCATCCGACAGTCCCGAAGTGCCGGTGTGGTTCACGTCGGTAATCTGTGTGGCAAAATACTGAATATTCAGAAGAATGGTGTTCATGTTTTCCTTTCCGTCGGTTGATGCCGACTGTTAAGATTTCATCAGAAACGGATTTTCTTTCCGCTCCTGACCTGTTCGTTAATTTTATCCATATCACTGTCCGTGAGGGTGTTCACGTCGGTTTTATGAACGACAGTTGCCGAAGCAAGACCGTTTTCCTCCGGTCTGCGCCCCTTGGCAGCAATCCGTTTGACCGCTTCCTCGGAAGCCTTGTCATGGGCATATGCCATTGCCCCCTGCATGATCTCGTCGGCATGCAGGGCTTTGTAAGCACTTTTCATGGAAACACCGGCTTTAAGCATTGAGAGAAATTCGCTGTTTTTCACCTCTGTGCGAAGATCAAAATCCGGAAAATCCTTTTTCACTTCTTCGCTCTCGGCAAGCATCGCATCATAACGTCTCCGTGCCTGCTCTTCTCGCTGTCCTCTTTCACGCTCGGCAATCAACATGTCTCTCTGACGCTTGATATCTTCAAAACTCCGTTCCCGTTCACGCGAACGAATGACCTCGTCTGCCGTCGTCCCGTTCCGCTCTGCCTCTTCCTCATAGATCTTACGATCAGATAAGAACGCCTTAGAAATGCCGTCAATGTCCCCGACATCCTTTCCGTAACGGCGTGCCAATTCAGACAGTAACGGCGAGAATGCCTCCAACTTCTTCTTTTGACTTTCGGCATCGGCACTCTTCTGCTCGGCATCCTTCAACCGGGCGCGCAGGATCTCCTGTACACGCGCATCAAATGCGGCTTTGTACTTTCCATCCTTTGCAATCAGCTCCGAGAATTCCTCATCGACATTTTTCGGTATGTTTTCGGCAGGCACCGTATCCTGCTGATCCCCGTCGTCGGGATCATCCTCAAGACCGTAAATGATTTGAGGCTCGACCGATTCCGAGGCGGCGTCCCCCGGTGTTACGCCCGTTGCTTCCGTTCCCTCCGAACCGCCCTCACCGTCGGCAAAGAACTGAATCGGAAGAATCGAAAGTTCAAAACTGTTGAACATAAAAATATTTCCTCCACGTAAAATCGCGGTATTTCGGACGTGGCCATCGTCCTTGAAACCATTGTAGCATAACGGTCTTCCCGATTTCTCCCCCTCTCCCCCGTTTTTGAAAAAATATAGGAGACCGCGGTTTTATCCGCGATCTCCCGTTTCTTCTCTTGTCACAAAAGACGGAAACTGTTGAGCAAGAGCCTCCATCAGTCCATAGATTCCCGAAAAAATCTTTTTGGCAAAATCACTTGCACCTTCGATCAAGACCTCAATGTCTGCCTCTTTGAAGGTTACCCTGTACTCTGCAATCTCTCCTTGTTTTTTCAACAACTCCGCCAACATCAAAAAGGCGTTGCAATAACTTGATAGTGAAGAACACACAATGTCTTGTCCCTTTTTTGCATAACCTGCATGTCCTTTTACCGAAAACACATGTCCGTCAAAGAAAATGTATGTCACTGTATCGTAGCTCCCTCTCTTGCCGCAACACGTGCTGCCGCCACGCGTCCGTTTTCACGAACACCTTCCGATAGTTCCGCATGATCACCCGATCGTCCGTTTGGCATAACCGGATTGTGTTGTCCGCTTTCTTCTTCCGACCGGTTCTCATCCGGCTTACCCGAGGAAAGCCGTCTCACAAGTTCCGTCATCTGTGCCAACTGCTGTTGTGCCTGCTGTAACTGCATGAACATTGTCTGTCCGCGTTGTACCTTGGCAATGACGGCATCTTTCCCCTCAAAATCCATCATGTCAAGAGTGAGCAGTGCCTGATCTGCAAGTTGCGGGTTGAATATTCCCTTTTGATAAAGCTCAAGAGCCAACTCGTTTTGTGAAAGACGCGAGAACGGCGAGGCTTTCATGGCACGCACTTTCAGATCAAAGACAGGCAATCTCTCGGCATCCGTTCCCACCTCCTGCAATGCAATCTCCCGATTGTTGTATGTTATGAACTCTTCTCCGCCGTCCTCTCCCGTAATGCGGAAACAGCGTATATCGTCATAAAATTGCCTCGTCAACTCAATGATGAGCGAAAGCGCATCTTCAAATCCCGTGTAAAATCTCCGACAAAAATCACGCGACAGCTTGTTGGAGGCCTCCTGAAGGGCGGCAATACCCGAAGCCGTTGTTACTCCGCCCGTCACCCCGCCATTGGATATGTCCCGATTTCCGCCGGTCTCCTTTAACTCCTCCTTTTTCTCTGAAAGCACGTTCATAATAATCCCCGTGATAGGTTGAACACGAACCTCTTGCAGGGCATCGGCGATATTGCCCGAAGCCGATACCCTGATAAGATCCTTCGTCCAGTCCGCAAAATCCTCTGCGTTGATGCCGGCATTTTCCCGATAGAAATAGCGTTTTCTTGCCGACATCTTCGCGTTTTTCACAATAGCGGAAGAGAGCGCGTCAATTTCAATCTGCGTATCCTTCAGAACATCCAGTGATCCAAATCCGCATGGACTCCCCTTGCAAGGATAAAGCGGTGTAAATACGAACGGATATTTGCCGTGATCATAAAAACCGCGTTCCGCATATTCCGGTTCGTTTTCCGAAGCAAATAAGACCTCACCGCCGCAGAATTTGCAATAGTGCAGAATCGTCCTTCCGTTCAGCTCCTTCTTGTAATACCAATCAATGACTTCACTTTTTTTTGAAGTATCCACGGTGTCGTCATATTCGTATTTTGTCGCATTTACCGAAAGACCGCCGGGGTTGTCCGCAAGGATCGGATATTTTTGTTTAAGATAATCATTGTCAAAGAGTTCGATTGAGAAAAAGTCAGGGGAACGTTGAATATCCTCGCAGCCGGGCTCCCAAAAAAGTGAAAGCACGTCGGCACGTGTTAAGGAAATGTCCCCCACACCGTTCATCACCGTGTTATCCCAGACAATTCTGTGAACCGCAGTGCCACCTACCAGATAGTCATAGGCAAGATCCGAATAAACACGGTCATATTTGTTGTTTTCGAGAATACAGGGCAGAATTGCCGACAGTTTCCGTGCCGCATCACGGTCGCTTGCTTCTCGCGGCAAGACCGTAGCAGTCGGAATGTTGTCCATCATGTCGGCGTGTTTGGTCTCAATCAAATTGAAAAGATAAGCGGAGGCAGGCGCATCCTCGTATCCTTTTTTTCGAATTTCCTTCCAATGCCGTGCACGATACCATTCATAGTTTCCGCGGATACGCGCTTCAAGGTTGATCTTGCCGTCCTTGTACTGACGTAGCGTCTCCAACGCCTTTTCTACCTGCTCCTTTCCAATCGGTTTCCTTTGACTTTGATTTTTGTCTTCATTTCCGCCTATTCCTTCCGTACCGGAAACGCTGTCGCTTTCAAAATTGCGATCTCCGTTCCGAGAATCCTCGTCGGGTTCGCCGAAAGTCCCGATCTCGTTTCGAAGTCCTCCGTCTGACACGTCACCGATTCCCGGAATCTCACCATCGCGAATCATTTTATCAAAGCCTTCCGGGTTTCCCTCTCCGTCTAAAAATCCCTTTTCGACGGCATCTTTGAAAATCTCGTTTATGGTTTTCTTCATGCCGTAATCTCACTTTCCGTATCCTTTTCTTCACTGCCCGACGAACCGGTCTGACTCTCCCATTTTCCTGTCGTGATTTCCTCGGCAAGTTTTCGTATCGAACCGCAGGAAAAATCAATTTTATCTTTCCCATCAAGCCCGAAAATGCCGTTTCCGATCACATTTGCAGCACACCATACGTTTAGTTCATATTTTGCCATTTCCAAAGCCGTCCAGCCTTCCTTTGTTCCTCTCACAATCTCATCGGTCAATGCCATACGAACCGCCGCGGAAAATTCCGCTTTCGTAAAATTCGGAGAATTGTTTTTTCTTTTTCCTTTTCTTTTTTTCATACTTTTCCTTTCGCGTTATAGATAATCAAAATTCCGATACCGCTTGCCGAAATCCGCATCCAACGGATTGAGTTCGGATACCGGTGCTTTGGGTATGTGACGCGGTGCCACAGGTCGCATCATGCAGAAATACCGCATTGCATCGGCAAAGTGATCCTCTCCCGTTGTATCAAGATCCTCCGGAACCGTCCGTGAATACTGTAAGGTCGTAATCGTCCGGATTGCCTGCTTGCAGGTGTTGAAAAATTGCATCTTGGTACGTCCGTCCTCGTCGAAGGCAAGACGGTAGTGTACCTGCATCCATCCGGGAATCCGTTGCTTGTCCGATTTCTGAAAAAATACGCCTTCCGCATCTGCCGCCTCAATGATGGCGGGCCCGCCGTCAGATGCCCAGATTGCCGAGTCTGCCACACCTTCAATCTGCTTTCCTCTTAACCAACGATGTTCTCTTTCAATCCGTGCAATCTCACCAAACACTTTCGGTGCGGGATACTTAAGTCCAACGTCGGGTTCGCCCGTGCAGCCGTAATACTCAAGAATCAGATAAGCGTTGTCATCGTAATCAACAGCCCACCATGCACACGAGAAAGGCTTTGAAAATCCCCAGTCAAAAGAACGAAATATCTTCCACTCCGATGGCACTTCAAAAGGTTCAATCACATTCGTCCACCGCCGGTCAAAATAGTGATCCGCATCGTCAATAAATTCCTCAAAGAACTGTCCCTCAAAAAGATCCCAAGACCCATAAAGCCATGCGTCTCGGAGTTTTTTCGGCAAACTCTCAAGATTCCGTATGTATTCGGGTGACATTTGAAGGAGTGCCGCATTGTCACGCACGGATGCCTGTGTAAAGGTATAGTCCTCTGCTCTCTCGCCATCCCTGTAGTCCTTTGACACAAAAAGTCTCTTCACCCATGCGTGCCCTACGCCTCCCGGATTACAGGTTATGTAGGTGCGTTTCGGAAATCTGTTCACGCCGCGCACGCAGACATCTATAATTTTGAACCATTCCCACGGAATCTGTGTTGCCTCGTCGATCATAATGATATCGTACTCCTGCCCCTGAAAGCGTGCTATATCTCTTTCGTTGTCTGCGTAGAGCATTTTGATTGTCGAACCATTGACAAAACGAAATTCTTTGTCCGAATATCGGTAACGCGCCACCGATGCAAGTTGTATAATGAGCGGTTTAATATGATTTTCGAGCAATTCAGGATAAGTGCGCCGGAATATTCCGATCTTGATTTTCGGATAACGAAGTGCCAAGAGTGCCGCCTTGTGCCGGATTGCCCATGATTTTCCGCCGCCACGCGCACCACCGTAACCTATGTAACGCGTATTGGCACGAAAGAACTCCAATTGCTTCGGAAACGGTCTCGGCATCTCGTATAAAACTTTATTCGGCAAGTTCGTTTCCTCCATCGCCACCGATTTTCACTTCAATCTCCACCGCTTCATCCTTCTTTTTCGCATTTTCAAGGATAAATTTCGTAATCTGTGGATTGTAACGTCCCATTAAACCGCCATCGATCAGTATCTCGTCACGAATAGCAATACATTCCTCGCAGGCGTCATGAAATTTCGGATATTTTTCCTTCCAGTTTTCCAACGTTCTGAGCGTCACCCCGACCTTGCGTGCAAACTTCGACAATTGCGGAATTCCTTTTTCGTTAAAACCGCCGAAATATTCTATGATTTCCTTGCAATACCTTGACCTGTACTTCCCTCTCGGCATTTTGCCACCTCCCTTTTGCCATGATAGCATAAGGACAGTATACCTTTCTCCCCCTCTGACCGAAAAAGGTATGGCAAAAGAGTGCGACATTCCAATCACCGCACCGCTTCCCGGTAAATTCAAAAAATTATTCGTCGTATTTCTTTCCGTCCTTTTTCGCCACGGAACAATCCTGCCAACCGAATATCGAGCGACAATAACGTTCTTCGTGACGAATACGGTCGGTCTTCTGCTCAAATTGGTTGATTATCGTAACAGAGACGATCCCTTCACATCGTATGGATTTTTCTCCGCATCCCTGCCAGTACGGACATACCGCCCTGCAGTTTTCTGTTCTGTTCGCCATCATGAATCCTCCCTCTCCGCCTGTTCGGTTGTGGCAAACCAACGAGGCAATGCACTTCCCTCTTCCGTGTCCGGACGGTAAAGCTCGATCTCTACAAACGGACCCGAAAAAGGAATCAATCCCAAACCGTGTTCCGCCTCGATGTAATCGGGGGTCTTGCGTACAAAGGAAACCTCGTAGCCCGGAAATTTCCGGCGGATAAAGGAAATGTCATCCGGATTTTCGTCTATGTAACGTGCGTCCTTCATAGAGATCATGCAGTCGTTAACCCTGACAGATGCCGGCGAACCGTCCTCGTATGGCTCCTCCTGCGGTCGCTTGCAGTTGCGGGAGCAGGAACGATAGACATCGCACCCACGGAAAGAATAGGTCACAAGCCCCGCAATGGAGCCGTTTCGATACTTCACACCCAAAACATTCCCGTATCCGTGTCCCCAGAGAGCCTCCAAGTCCTCTCGCCGGAAGCCTTCCGGCAAACCCGACACCAGCAAATGGTGATGCACCTTACCGGCACTCCGTCCGATCTGACACCAGTCCATCCACTTGAATTCCGCCCCACGCTTTCCGTATTCCCGCTTTACCTTCCGGAGATACGCTTTGACCATCTTCTTTGCTTCTTCGCGAGTCGGATTTCGCCCGGCTTCCGAAATGAAAAAATCATAGTCGAGCCGTAACCAGAGCGAACCGCTTGAACGCGGAAAGTTCAGATGTGCAATATCTTTTGCCCGATTCTCGGCATTTCTCCTGTTCAACTCAACCTGCGCTGCCCGTGAGGGCTTGCGCTTGACACCGCGAGAGGTTGCAACCCGCCTCACGGGATAGAGATTCACACGCATCACGTCGCCGCAGGCAACCATCCGCGTCCGCGCATAGATCCGCCCGTATTGCTTTGCACGTGCATGCCCGATCTTCTCTGTGATCCCATCCTCGTGCGTCAGATTTCCGAGTTTCTCTGTTTTCTTTCCCGACCTTGCCATTTTCAAATTCATTCCTTTCTGAACCTGCACCCGGCAGTTCTGTTTGTCTTTTGGTCTCGTTCAGCTGTTTTTTTCTGCGCCTCAATATGTACGCGCGCACGTGCGCGCCTTGGTCGTGCGAAAGAGAATGCTCTTTCGCTCCCCGGACAAGGAGGTCGCAAAGCGACCTCACAACAACAACGAAATAAAACACAAAATCATTCCCGGGATATTCCGTCCGAGACTTCTTTTTTTTCCTCTTTTCCTGTTCCGAAAATAATACTCCATGCTCCCCTCAAATCAAGGCGGCGTAAGACTTTTTTGCCTTGCACACAACCTTGATTCGTAGCTTGTTTTCCTTTATATAAGATGTTGGTAACGGTGCCCGGAGTCGAACCGGGTCACGGCGATCGGATAAAACCGCCACGCATACCGAGCACACCGTCATCTTTAAGCATATACGCACTTTATACACATTTTAAAAAAAACGATTGACAAATACGCATAAAATACGTATGATTGAAGTGTAAAGGGGACATACTATGAAATGTACTGATCTGTGCCGTCTTCTTGAGAAAAACGGCTGGCATCTTGCCCGCGAAGGTGCCAATCACACCGTTTATACCAAAGACGGAAAAATGGAGACGATACCGCGACATCGGTAGATCTCCGAGCAATTGGCAAGAGCTATCATACGAAGACAGGGGCTTACATAAGTCCCTCCTTCGACATTTTATAAGGAGGAAACATGAAAAACGCATACCCCATCACCATCACCAAGGACGGCAACTTCTATGTCGTCTATATTCCTGACTTTGACATCAATACACAGGGTGAAACCATAGCGGAAGCCATGGGAATGGCAAGAGATGCCATCGGTATTTGCGGATGTACGCTTGAAGACGAGAAACGGGAAATCCCCGCCCCATCCGATATGGAAGCATACAAAGGCGACATTGTAACCCTTGTCGATGTGGATTTTAAAGAATACCGCCGCAAGAATGAAATGCGTACCGTCAGAAAAAACGTTACAATTCCCTCATGGCTCAATGAGGAAGCCGAACGCGCCGGAATCAACTTTTCCGCACTTCTTACCGCAGCCATTCAATCGGAACTGCATCTTTCCCGCTGATGTCCCCTTGCCCCGGCGAAATCTTCGCCGGGGCTTTTCTTTAGGTGGGACAAACTTTTATTCTTCAAATATCTAATTCCTCGATAACCGCTCTGACCTCAAGAATGTGGAGGTACTCTTCCATGACACGCTGCTGTTTTCTGAGAAGGTCGTAGGGGCAGTCGTGAGTAGGCATCATCGTTCTCTGTACTTCGGGACGCGCACTCTCGGTGCGTAACGCCGCCTCGATTTTGGTGTTGAACGCCTTGAGTCGCTCGTAGCGAATCTTGGTCTGAGCGTACTCTGCTCTGAAGCGCTCCTTGTAGTCAGGGCTGATCATACCCTCGATGGTGTCGGCGAATGGCGAGGTGTAGTGGTTGACCTCTACCTTCTCGCAGCCGAGCGTACAAGGACTCATAAGCTTTCTGTATTCTTTCAGAGCGTTCAGAATGAGCTTCGCTTCTTCAGGGTTGAGCATAGGCTGAATGCCGTCTCTGTCGTTGTCTTCGGCATCTACGAGCATCTGTTCGAGGGTGTTTGCGAGAATGTTGATTTTGTTTTTCATGATGATTCTCCTTTTTCGATTCAGATTTTTTCTGCAGGTTTCGGGATGCAGATGTTTTCCCACTTCTTGTAAGCATCGAAATAAAGCTCGTCTTTGTCGCCGTTGTATGTAAGCTCATAGTACATACCGTCCGACAGGGTCGTGCTGGCAAGTGCCTTGTTGTTCTGGAGCGTCTTGCACAACCAGACGATGAAGACATCGTCCTCGGTGATTTTCTTACCGTCAGACTTGTCGAGGCGCTCATTGACATACTTAGTGACCGCCGCTTTGACGACCTTCAGAAACTTTTCGTTTTCCATTTTGAATACCTTCCTTGTTTATATTTTATTTATAACCGCCATGGCGACGGCTATCATCACGATGATAGTACCGAGACTCTGTGCGGTGCTGTGGCACTTCACATATCCCGTAATGCGGGACAAACTTTCACTCTTCCTCCTCCCCGCCGATCTCCATCTGTACGTCGCCTCGCGTCTCCCTTGCAACCTTCTGTAAGCCGAAGGCGATTTCCCGGAAATTCTCCGCCATTTCGTCGGTTGCCATATTTACAGACGAAATAAGAGCACTCACACGAAGCCCTTCCCGGATCGCAAAGTAGATGTCACCATGCGCATTTGTGCGTTCAAGAATCTTCGTGTATCCGTCGGTCTCAATCGGCTTCAGATCCGCCTCATTTATGAAATATACCCCCTTCCGCGTTTTCACGGCAAGATAACACTCTCCGTCACCGCCCAAGATTCGCGCCGAGATTTCAAGTTCGCGTTCTCCGTCCTCGAAATCCTCAAAACAAAGATTCCCCGGCAATCCGTCGCAGACGGAAAATGTCATCTTCTCCCATTTCTTCCACGGGATGTCGAATAGCCGTGGCACCCCGTCTCCGTCCAGATGCGGAATTCCCGAAATTCGATAGGCAGAGACCCCGTCCGAGAGCCATTGATCCTCTCCGTCACGGTATACCACCATCTTTTTCCGCTTTACGCAAAGCCGGATAACTTCCTTACATCTCACTTCTCTTTTCTCCTTTTCCCTTGTCTTCCACTACTCGTCACCTTTCACAGCACTCAGCATCTCTTTCAGAACCGACCGCATTGCCGTGGTGAGCTTTTCGCCCTTTTCCTTGTCCCTGCGGGAAATGGTGTCAAGAAGACCGAAGCATACTCCGAACGCATCCTGAAAGCGTTCAAACTCCATCCGGAAACGAACCGATTCCGCATCCGCCATGGCAACTTCCTTGGCAAGCCGGTCCCGTTCGGCAATCGCTGCCCTATAGGCGGGTTCCTTGTCAAGATCGCGTTCGACCTCCACCGTGATCTGCTGCGGCTCGGATGCCTTTGCATCCCTCAGAGCTTTTTCAACCTCCGATTTCTCGGACTCCAGCTCTTTCAACCGCTTTTTCATCGCATCAAGCTCGGCTTTTGCCTTCTTTTTTGCGTCCGAGGCTTCCTTTTCCGCAGCGGAGACTGTCTGTGACCGGATGATTGCATCCTGCGCCGCCTTATTCGCTTCCGCCAGTTCGCGCTCCGCTTCCTCGGCTCTCCGTTTCGCGTCCTCCGCGACCGTTTTCGCTTGCTCCAGCTCCTTTTCGAGATCCCGGACCGACAGCTCCTCCATGTCGTGTGTCTCAACAAACTCCTTCCGTTCCGCCTCCGGCAAGGCAAGAAGAGCCAATGCCTGCGACGGGGATAGAGAACCGAAAATTTCCATCTTGTTTTCCGAGAAAAAATCAAGCTGACTTTGTTCTCCGTACTCCCGGTAAAGCCGCATCAGATTGTTCGCCGTCGATTGCGAATAGTCCACGTTAATCTCAAGCCATTCTGCCCAGTCTCCGTGCGGCACCGTCTCCTTCGCGGCACAGAGAATCCGCCCGATCTCCACCGAGGCGGAAAGGCATTGACGTGCCACCTCCCGCTTGATGGTGTTGATCTGAATGGCGTATTGCGCCGAAAGTTCCGGACTTCCGGTTGTTATTTCCGTTGTCATCCCGGTTTCCTTCATGCTATATTCTCCTTTTTCTTCTTTTTGTGTTTCTTCTTCTCAGCACGTTCGCGAATCACGCCGAGCCACTTATCACGGAAGGCTTGCACCGCATCCCACTCCGTTTCTTGCCGATTCCGATACCCGTGAAGCTGTACAATCTCCGTCCCGTTCATTTCAATCGTGTAAAAAGATTTGTCCGGCTTGTCCGAGTGCCGAAGGAAAAGAATGACTGTCTTTCCCTTCGCATGTCTAGCGGCATAGCCGCCGACACAATGATGCAGCTTCTTTCCCTCGTCCACAATCTCGCCGACCGTCTGCGGAATGACGATCCGGTATTTTCCGTCATCAAACGCATAGAGTGCCTCGTTCTTCGCCGTGATCTTTGCCATTTTTTCATTGAGATCTCGTTCGCCTTGATTTCCCGCGCCGATACTGCCGCGTCGTGCCTCTCTTCAAGGTTCTTCGGCAGAATCACGTCCCGCCGCGTCAGATCGTATCCGAGATCTGTCGCCGCCTCTATGTAGTCAAGCCAGTATCTTTCGTCATGTCCCATCTTCATCATGCCGTCAAAATACCGTCGGAACATGCCCGGCTTCAGACCGCTCCCGCGAATAAGCTGACTTACCGTAGGCTTGAGCGTGGAAACATTCCAGCAACCGTACCCGAGACTGTCAAAAATTTTTGCTTCTTCAAAAGTTGCACTTCCTTTTCCCATCGTCTTTCGGAACTTCTTATAGCATCGAAGTACGCCGGCATCAAATTCGGCGTCTTTCCAAAGTGCGAATTCCTGCTTGTCGATGCCGGGAAAGATTTCGCCGAAGGACTTCCCGCAGAGTTTCATAATACTGCCGAGATTCAGACCATCGTTGATCACCTCCGAAATAAGCCGCTTCATGCCGAGTTTGAGCATCATCTCCGTGCAGGGAAAAGCCGCCTGCATCGCGGCAATGACGGCAGGATCCAAGTTCGACGACGGCAGATATCGCAAAAAGCTGTTCCGGATCGCCTCTTCGTACCCGATAAAATAGGTGTGAACGCCGCGGCCGTCGTGTCTCATGTTTCCTTCCACACGCGCAATACCGTCGCGGTTCTCCATGATTGCGACAGTATGCCAACACTTTCTGTCATAGTATCCGGTCTCGACTTTCACCGATTTTCCCGGCGAAAGACACCAGCACTGCCAAGGGTCAAGCCTTATACGTGAATCCGCGCCTCCCGTGTAATCTTTCTCCTCAAAACAACGCATGATTGCCACGTATTTCCGGAGCCATACGCGATCTTCGCAAACGTCTGCGAATATGACGGCGATCTGATTGTATACGAAATCCCAATTCCGTTTTACGTTTGCCCGTTTCAGAATTCCGTTTTTGCCGCAGTGCGGACAGGTCACAAGACTCCCCGTTGCACCGTCGATGATACGGAAGGAGGTCTCATTCATCAGCCGTTCCCGGTTCGCTTCGTAACGTTCCTCGCAGTGCGTGCAATAGCACTCCCGGATTCCGTGACGATCCCGGAAAAAGATCGTCACCGGCATATACAGCCTCGTTTTTGCAATCATCTCATCGGTAATATCACGCATTCGTGCGTCAATACACGCATTGTCCTGTTCTTGTATCTCTTCCCACATACCACCAAAACTCCCATCGTGCATACACATCGTATTTCTTCAGATCAGATCGTCAAGCGAGAGCTTTTTAAAGACTCTCACCGACTCGTCCGTCACCTTGGCACCTGCCACAACCTGCACCTTTTCGAGCTTTCTGCAGGTTTCCGCTTCTTCATACGGGTTCACGGCAATCACCATCTCGAAATTCACTTTTGCCCCGGGGAAATAAAACGCCGCACACTTCCGATAAGCGTCAATATCCGAGATCGACGTCCCGATCTTTTTTGTCACACTCTCCATGCACTTCACAAAATCTCCATCCAGAATCGCGCGGGCAAACTCTTCGTCCTGCCCGGCAAAACTGCCCAGTGCATCGGCACACGGTTTTGCCATGACTTCCGCATATCGGTTCAATGCCTTCGCTTTCGGCAGTTGCTCCGCGAGCTTCTCTTTTGCTTTCTCTGCAAGTTCCAAATTCATCCTCATGTCCTCCTTATTCTATATGCAATTCGTTTTTTGCTTTTCCGACCAGAAAATTCCGGATACACCTCTCGCATATCATGCGATTCTTCTCCTTCTTCCGACACTTGTCCTTGTCGGTAAAAAGACAATACCCGTCCAGAACCATAATTCCCGCCGCAATATCCAAAGCACGGGAAATCAAAACCGCCTCCAGCCTGTCCTTGTGCGTCATGTTTCCGCCTCCCGGTTTGATTTTTCAAGGGCGGCATGAAAGAATTCATCCGCGTCAAAAGAACGCCCGCCCCCGTTGTTAAGCCTTTTAATCCAAAGGTCGGCAAGCCGCCGCCACTCAAAGCCGCGCCGCCACCTCGCCTGTTCGTTATAGGCGTAGAAACGCGCCGCTTCCTCTGTCGGATCGTCGTCAAAGGGAAGGTTTGCCGCCTTGAAATATTCCAGAACTTCCTTCTTGCCCGGTGCCGAAGAACGGCGCACAATGCCCGTCCGCTCCGATGCACAGCGCACTTCAAGAAGCCGAATGTCCGAACCCTCAAGACACTTCGATAAATATTCGAGTGCCTCCCCCGTGTCCGCCACACTTTCCATGTCGGCTTCCAAGAGGATCCTGTACTTCATTCCTTTTCCCTCCCTTGCCCTGAGAGATCGACAATTCCCTCTTTTTCCCCGTAACGGACCAGCTTGTCCATGAGAAGACAGCCGCCGATTACAAGCCCGCCGAGTACGACGATCGCAAGAATCCCGAGTATCGTTTCCAAAATTCCAAACATATGTAATTTCTCCTTGACAAATTTTCAATTCCGTGATATAATCAAGACCGTTGAAGCGTGAACCGTCAAAAATCCGCGCATCAACGTCTTTTGTGAAGATCTCCGTCTGTACGGAGATCTATTTTTTTGTCTCCAGCCGGGAAAGATCGAGCTTGATCTTTTCGGCAACCATGTACTTCGGATGATGTACCCGGTGCGGATATAGGGTCAGAAACCGATCTTCAAACCTGCGGTGGTAGCCGTAAAAGGTAATCAATACCATCGGACTGCCTTTCCAGTCAATCACCGCGTCAACGATCCGCCCGCGGGACTTGTCGCCGATGGGACCCCGGTCAAGAAACCGAATCGGGAGCCCGTTAGTCGCCGTCATAGCCTTTTCCCCGGCTCTCCAGAATCGCTTCCCGAACGGCGTTCGGCAAATTCAGTTCGCTTCCGTCGTCGAGTCGCTCGTCCGCCATGATTACCGATTCAATCGTATCGCAGTATGCCTTCTTATAGTGCCCGTTGTAGGGCTTGCCCTGATTTTCCTTCATACGTTTTCCTCCGTGTTAATAATCTCCACCCCAATGTGATCTGCCAGACCGAAAAGACTTTCCGCCGGATTTACCGAAAACCTCAACGTAATCTCGCTTTCCGTCTTGGGGGCATCCGGTGCAAGAATCTTCCACGGCTCCCCCATTTTTCGTATCGCCGTCTCCACCTGTCCCTCCAACAGACGGCTTGATATCTTCTGCCTTGTTTCTTCTCTCTCCTCCTCGCTCATGTCACAAAAGCGCGTGATGCTTCCGTCGGCATTCTGAACGCTGGAACGGATAAAAAATCCTCTTCCTTTTCCGTTTTTCTTCCGGAAATGCTTGCACCCATCCTCTGTCGTGTAGTCGTATTCGTAGTCTGTGTATGCCATAAGATTCTCCTTTCCTTTCGCTGTTATCATTTTACGTAATACTTTCTGATCGGTTCTCCGAAATTCTTTTCTTAACCGTTTTGTCGCTCTGCGGGCTTTTTCTTCAAAGCAAATCGTCGACTGTTGTTCCGAGATATTCGGCAATGACTTTGGCAACCGACAGACTTGGGTCTCTCGTTCCGTTTAAAATCTTGTAAATCATTACGTCCGAAACAACCGCTCCCTGTGCCAGATCATGAACCGAAACGCCGCGCGCCTTCATAAGTTCCTTTAGCTTAACCGTGTTCATTGGCTCTCCTTTCCGTCAATTATGTTGACAAATGTTGAATTCCGTGGTACAATCAAGTTGTACGCTTGTATAGACACATTATAATCACCTATTGGTGATTTGTCAATACAAAAAATCATCTTTTTGTGATTTTGTATGACTGCACAAAACGAGAGGTCACCATTTGGTGATTGTCAACAAACTTGATTGAGGGGGTTATATGAATGTTTTTATTGAAAGATTAAAATTTTTATTAAAATCAAAAGGAACAACAAGAAAAGAACTGTGTCATTCTTTGGGAATAGGGATAAATCAGATAAAGCGTTGGGAAGATAACGGTTCTATACCGAATATTTGTATTCTATCTTCAATCGCAGACTATTTTGGCGTCACTGTCGACTACCTTCTCGGCAACACCGACCAAAAAGAAAAGCCCTCCGAAGAGGGCGAGGACGTTGTGATCGTGTCCCGGAATGGTGAACGTCTCACAAAACACTTGAATCCGGAGCAACTCAAACTAATTGAGGATATGCTAAAACAATTCGGCGATAACTAAATTCCGTCAATATTTCCAAAGAACTGCAAAAAGACCTGCCGTTCCAAAGGCGACATTAAAAAACACCCGCGACCGTATCGCAAACGGAACGCTTTCTCCCTCTCGATCAAGAGCCGGAGACGTTCGGCTCTCCACTTGGCAGCCGTCAGGGATATGTCGCACAGTGTCGCGATGTCGGCGGGCTTCACAACTCCCATATGCCATAATACACACGCAGGTGCTAAAATCCTGCTTGCTGTCACGTTCGCGGCTGTCTCGTGTGGATCGTCCTTCTTGCCTGGCTCACGGTTTCGGTATGTAGGGAATGCGGTCACATCCCCATTGAGGTAGTGTCCCAATTCGTGTGCAATTGTGAACCGTTGACGTTGTGCACTCGTTGTGTCGTTATAGAACAATAGCAGACGTTTCCCATGTCTTAATGAAAACCCGTCTGTTCGCTTGGAATGTTCAAAAAATCCCAGTGCTTTCATTGGTTCCTTTACACGACTGTATGGAAACAGTGCAACCCCTTCTTTGGCGCAAATTTTCTTCACGTCGACCGGTAGCCGGTTGATTCGGTAGCGAATCAATACCCGCCACGCCGCATCCCGCGCCTTTTGGTAATTTTGATACATTGTATCACCTCCGGTTCTATCCTATCAGACAAGAGCCGGGGCTTCAATGCAAAATATTTTCCTCTATTGGAAAAAACAGGCAGATATTTCAACGGCATCGTTTCTCCGATGCACAGAATATGAAAGCCGGTCTTTCACATATATCATCTATATCAGTCAGGAGTTTTATCATGGTTTCTTGGTTTGTATCCGAAGCCGCCAAAAGTGCGGAAACATATTATAAGTATTCCCGCTCCATGAAGAAAGGTAGGGCTGTCATGTCCCCTTTCTCAATAAAAAAGATCGGCGATGGCTTGTTTGACGTTCGTTTGAATCAGAAAATGTTTGATGCGGACTCCTCTTTCCTGTGCATAGAGCATTATAGTATCACCGATGATTTTTATGACAACGACGACAACCTTAATCTTCATTACATTAAGCGTAAACTGTATTCTATCATAAAACTTTCCGATGACAAATTGTCCTTTATGATGGAAATCAAACAACCTCTTCTCAGCATTTTTGAAAATCTTCCGCTTTCCGTAATTTCTTTCGTATCCGATCTGACTTTCCTGATAAAGAATGTCTGGAAATGGTATGAAAAATATGGTCGTTTCATTGATGTTCCTCCGTCACCTTCACTTCCCGAAAACAAGTTTTTTTCTCGCGGTTGCGAATCTGAACAGCAAAAAGAAGCGATCCGTGTCGCACTCAGCCACAACATTTCTTACATATGGGGTGCTCCCGGTACAGGAAAAACGCAAATTGTTCTTGCTGACTGTGTTCTGTCCTATAGCAATAAAAATTCTCAAGTATTAGTTCTTGCCCCTACAAATAGCGCAATCGAACAAACTCTGCGTTCCATTATAAAGGCAATGAAAGAGCAAAATCTTCCTATCGATAGTTTGTATCGGCTGGGGACAGCATCATCCTCCTTTGCCGCCGAATACGGAGGAATTTGCGAACGGCTTGATCGCCAAACTATGATTGAAACGTTGCAAAAAGAGCTTTCGGATCTTTTATCCAAGCAAGACAAACAAAACTGTGCCCAGAGCAAGCGCAGGAAATGCGAAAATTTCTTCAACAGATATGAATCTTTTCAATCGTTTTGTAACGAAGAACAGCTGTTCAAAGCAAAGATAGTCTCTCTTGAACAAAGCGTAAAAGATTATAAGAGCGAAATCAAACCACTTAATGAGGAAATTTACACTCATAAAGCCGCCATTAAAAAGATCAATCACCGAATGTCGACTTTGGGATTCAAAATCAAAAAATTGTTTAACAAAGATGAATTTATTGAATTGTCGCAAAAAATAGAATACCTTTCAACTTGCATAAAAAATACAGAAGAAACAATCATTGACCTTTCCGCCGGTCTTGAAGTTTCCAAAAGCAAACTCAACTCAGCAAGGGAATCCTTAGAAAAAATCCAATCGAAACGATACAAAGCTCTTTCAGATATCCAAGCTCTTTGTCTTGACGAATTCAAATCCTTTGAATCTGCAAAAAAAGCAAAAGAACTATTTACCAATCTCCAAACAGAGTTTCAGGATTCTCCGTTTTCAGAGGATCTTGATCAACGCATCTCTGATAAAAAGGCACAACTTGACGCAGTTTCAAGTGAATCAAAAAAAATACTCGGCAAGAAAAACATATTTTGTGCCACAGTCGACTATTTCTATTCTCACTATCAAAGTTTGGCAGATATCGGTTTCAGTTCTTCCTCTCTCTCTCACGTTTTTCTTGATGAAGCCGCTTACTGTTCCATGATCAAAGCAGGTATCTTGTTTTCTCTAAAAGCTCCCGTCACCTTTTTCGGGGACCATATGCAACTTCCGCCGATTTGTGAAGCAGATGCTTCTTCTCTCCGTGACGAAGCGTCCGGTCTTTTTCTTTGGTCTATCTCTTCACTCTATTTTCCACAAATTTTTGATTTTGACTCCAATATTCATAAGTTGTATCGTTCCTACGCAGATATGCTGTCTCCCTCAACCGAAAACCTGACGATCGCATCACTCCCATATACCTATCGTTTTGGTGACAATCTTGCCACGATTCTTGATAAACATATTTATCACAACGGCTTTTCCGGCTCCAAAGAATTCGACACGCAAATTATATCCTTTAACGCTTTTCGCAGTCCTTCTGATCAAAGATCCAAAGAAAATCATAATGAGGCTAAAGTAATTCATGACTTCATCAAAGAAAACGCTCTTACCAATTACGCTGTTCTTACTCCCTACAAAAATCAACGACAACTGTTGGTTTCAACTTTGCGCAACATTACCAACCCGGACAATATCCTTACAATACACGGCTCTCAGGGACGTGAATGGGACACCATCATATTAAGTGTTGTGGAATCCGGCAGCTTGTTTATGATGGACAGTCAGTCGCCAAAAGGTCTCCATATTCTAAACACCGCCATATCACGAGCCCAAAAAAGAATTGTAGTTGTTTGTAACCAAGATTACTGGTATTCACAAGGCAATAGTCAGCTCATATCCGATCTGATATTATCGGCTAAAAAGAAAGAGATTCCATCATTCTCGTCAAACAAATAAAAATCCGCCCCCGTCCGGGAGCGGAATTTCAATATTCATAATGTGTCCAGAGGCTCAAGACAAAAACCGTCCGGTTGGCTTGATCCACCTTGTAAACCAGCCTGTGTTTGTGGTTGATACGGCGGGAATAGAGCCCCTCCATGTCACCCACCAGCTTTTCATAAGGAGGCGGATTCTGCAACGGGTTTTGTCTGAGAATATCAATCAATAGCCTCGCCTTCCCGTCCAGCTTTGCCGCTTTCAGATTTGCAATGTCGTCCGATGTCCGCTTGTGAAAAAGGATCTTGTACATTTATAGCCCTGCCTCGTCTTCTCCCATGAAGTCATCGATCGGCGCATCCTTCGCTTCCAGAATCTGTTCACAGGTCTTTTTGCTGGAAGCCAGATAAATGGTTTCCATAAGCCCGCTGTAATCCTCCTCGCTGAGAACTACGGCGTTCCCGTTCTTTGTGCTGACGTGTATCACATCGTTATGAACAATCGCCTGATTCAGATATTCAAAAAGATTCTGCCGAAATTGCGTCGCATTGGTGTTGGTCATGTTCGACACCTCCTATTTCTATTATATGTACATTATACCGTACATATTACAAAAAGTCAATACGCAAAACTTATTTTTTCAAAAAAGAAAAAGCCCCTGCTTGAAAGGAGTCAATATGAAAACAGCGGCTGCCTATATCCGTGTATCAACCGATGATCAGACAGAACTTTCACCCGCCAGCCAAAAAGAAGAGATCCTTCGATATGCGAAAGAACACGACTATATTGTTCCAGATGAGTTTGTTTTCATCGAAGGCGGAGGAATCAAAGGGATCAGCGGTAAGAAAACCAAGAATCGACCGGAATTTCAACGCATGATCGCCACCGCCAAACTCAAACCACGCCCGTTTGATGCCATTCTCGTGTGGAAATTCTCCCGTTTCGCCCGAAACACCGATGAAAGCACCTACTATAAATCCATACTGCGTAAAAAATGCGGTGTCGATGTCATCAGTATCAGTGAGCCGATAGAGAGCGGCATGTACGGTAGACTTGTGGAGATGATTATAGAATGGAGCGACGAGTTTTATTCCTATAATCTTGCCGGCGAAGTCCGCCGGGGTATGACAGAAAAGGTCAAGCGTGGATCGTTCGTGTCCTATGCCCCTATCGGCTATCTGATGCAGAACGGTAATCTTGTCCCCGACCCGAATACCGCACCGGCGGTTCAGCAGATTTTTTCCGACTTTCTCGCCGGAAAAACCATAAGCGGAATTGTCCGGGATACAAATGCGAACGGCGTTTTGACAAAATTCGGGAATCCTCTTGAGCATCGATCCGTCATACGGATATTGAGTAATCCGGTGTATCGCGGCATGGTGGTTTGGTCAAAAAACGGAAAACGCCGAAGCCAATATTATGACGAAAACGATGAGAATATCGTTGTGTCGCATGGCACGCATTCCCCGCTCGTAAGCGACGAAGTATGGCATGCCGTGCAGGATAGACTTTCCGAGAATCGCATTGCATATCCAAAGCACGCAAAGGAAAGCATTGCGGACGACTACGCGCTGCGGGGATTGGTACGATGCCATAGCTGTGGAGGCATGATGGTGCGAAGCGGAGACGGAATGCAATGTAATAACTATTCAAAATCAAGATGTAAGATCTCGCACTATGTAGGAATGTCAAAACTAAAAGATATCGTAACAAGCGCATTGATCAGTGACTCCATGAAACGGGAAAAAGATCTCCGGGTTGAGCAAAGGAAAACGCCAAACGTATCCGATTTTGATAAAAAGATCAACCAGGAGAAAAAGAAACTGGAAAGAGTGCGAACCGCTTATGAGAATGGTGTGTATAGCCTTGATGAGTACCGGGAATCAAAGGATAAACTCTTGTCAGAAATAGAAAAATTGAATCAGGAAAAAGAACAATGGGACAGCCGTGTGAAGAAGACCCACTCGGTGCCCCAACTGCAAAAAAAGATACTTGATTTGGCTTCAATACTGAAAGATGGAGCCCCTGCGGAACAGAATCGACAGCTCCGCAAAGCAATAAGTCACATCGTCTTCGTCCGGAATTCTCCAACCAAAGATGACCTCGTCGAGATCACATATCACTTTTAACGTGCCCGCTTTTATAGGTTCTTTCCGTTCGGAGGTCCGGACGGAGAACTCGGCGCCTCCATGCGATATCTGAACCAACGCTTTACCATGCCGGACGGCAAGGTAATCGGGATGCTCACCGACATCGGTAGAGAAGCCTCTGAAATGTTCCATTCAGAGGCTACGGCTTTTTTTGATGCTTTTGCAACCGTATAGCTCCA
>CAKSSY010000010.1 GCA_934489945.1 uncultured Eubacteriales bacterium | reverse complement strand
CATGTCGACTCTCCCAGCAGAGACTTCTGCCATAACAGCCGTGACAGAAATTTTCAAAAACCTCATTACACGTTGCCTTAATATCCTCAGCGGATGGTTTTCGCAGTTGCAAACTGATTCTGGAAAATGTTTCGGAAAGAATCATAAGGGAGTGACAAAGCTCGTCAAGTTCCTCTCTGGTCTTTGTATACTTTCGTTCCAAACACATTTTTTCACAATAATCACATTCCTCTCTTTTGCCAAATAGATTGGCAATCCCGCCTTGCGACAGCATTTTATCAATCGCACAATAAACAGATGCCCCTGTAAGGAGAGACAGGATGTTTTCCGAAAATCCAATGCCACCGTTCATTAACATTCCCGTAACCGCCCCCGCAACACAAGCTACAGTAGCGGCAAGCAACGGAGATATTTCAAACAGGCAATACGCTGTGATCGATACTACGATATAAACAGGAATTGTTGTTACTCCTACCGAAAGACCGCATACAATGCCGATAATAGTTCCTGTGACTAACCCTTCCTGACGACATAAAAACATAGTTCCGACAAAGGCAACCACCGCGGAAAGCGAAATTGTAGCAAAACTGATTCCGCGAACCGACAGACAAAGTGTAAATGCCAAAAAAATCTTTGCGATTTTTCGTAGGACATACATCCACTTCTTTTCTGCGGAGAGTTCCGAAAAAAGCGTTGTATATAAATAAGTTGCGATAGGAGCTACCAGCATGGAGAAAAAAGCCCCAAACAAGTCATAATATCGGAAACCGCCCGCAATAATTGCGTAAAGACTGAGAATAAATACCGATATGCAAGAACAAGTCATACGCAAATACAAGCTTTCGCAAAAGAATCTGCCATGTATATGTTCAATCAATCCGCGAATCCCACCTGCATCATGCAAACGAACGGGAATATCAACAAATAATCGAGTCATAATCCGGGTTGCAAGAGTCGCTATAATCGTTCCGCAATACAACCACCAAGGCAATGGCGAGACAAAAAAGGATGACAATATAAGTCCGAATACCGCAAAGCCAACACGACTATCCAAGGCACAAAGAAAAGCCATTCCCAACGGATACGATGAAAACGGAAGACTGCACACACCTACCAGAAAAGCCGTAACCGTGCGACTCGCTCCAATAAGTAACTCCTCCCTGGTCAAATTTCTCCATACAGAGCGCTTTGTTGTTGGTTTCTCAGCTCCTCCTTGCTTGTCCCGATGCGGAATTGTCTGATTCAATTGATTATGGTATTCCATATAATTTCCTCCTTTTCTCTCATCAATTCCGACAATATTATACAACATATTTTCGCCTTTTTCTGTCGAACGCCGGCTGTCGTACTCTGTCGCTGAAACGCCATTTGTGCGGGAGATATGATTTTTTTGCCGCGTTTCATCACAAGCCGTTTTTTTCTTGGGAAAACAGATCGAAGGTTGTTGAAACAAAACGAACAATTTTAGTCGGCAGATGTAATATTTGGCTTATTTCACGGGATGCAGAATTCTATTTATCCCGGATAATCCGATTTTCCTTCGGAAATACTTTTTTCAGAAGTCTATCGCTTACAAAAAGGGGAAAACATGAAAATACTCATTCTTTCTGACAATATGAACAACGGCGGTGCGGAAACACATGTGTATGAATTGGCAAAGCATCTGTCTCAAAAGGGGCACGATGTTGTGGTTTTGTCGAATGGAGGAAAAATTGCGAATCAGCTTTCCTCTCTTGGTATTCGGCAAAAATTTTACGGAGATTATCCCCTGCTCACACTTGCTTCTCTTATCCGAACAGAACATCCGGATATTGTTCATGCACACACGAGAAGAAGCGTTTTTTTCTGTCGTTTGTTATCGACTTTTTTTTGTTTTCCATTTGTTTTTACGGCTCATGCAATTTTTTCTGATAAACAGCCGAAAAAACAATTGACCTGTTTTTCACTTCCCTCTTATACCATAGCGGTTGGAACTGACATCGCCGAACACCTTGTCAACCATTTTGGTTTATCTCGCAGGCGTATTACGATTATCCCAAACGGAATTGACATCCAAAGATTCTGTCCCTCAAAAGATAAAATTTTTCATCCTCATACAATTTTGACCATCAGTCGGTTGGATAAGGACTGTTCGGTGACAGCGAGACTATTGTGCAAACTTGCTCCGTTTTTGCAAAACATATATCGTGACCTCCGAATTATAATTGTCGGTGGCGGTGATGATTTTACCAAAGTGAGCCAACTTGCCACTAAAGCAAATGCCATCTCGGGACGCCATGTGGTATCCATCGCCGGGACGCAAAGCGATGTTCTTCCCTATCTGCAAACTGCCGGAATATTTGTAGGTGTGTCCCGCGCCGCATTGGAAGCGATGGCTTGCCGGGTTCCTGTTATTTTATGCGGAAACGAGGGTTATCTCGGAATTGCCGATCGGAAAATCCTCCCGATTGCCGAAAAAAGCAACTATTGTGCCCGCGGAACAAAATCGGCAACTCCCAAAAAACTGTTTTTGGATCTTTGCAAATTGTTGCAAGATACGAACTATGCTGATCAGGTTGCCAATGACGGGCTTAAGCAAGTTCTTCACTATCATACAGCAGAACGTATGACAAAAGATACACTGACAGTTTATCGAGCCGCCATTCGTAATGCCAACCACGAAAGGCAAAGCGACATTCTTCTCTGCGGATATTATGGTTACGGAAATATCGGAGATGAACTGACGCTTCGCTCTATACAATTACAATTAAAAAAACAAGGTGTCCAACATCTTGCCGTACTCGCTAAACCGGGAAAACAATATGAAAGTATGATTTGCATTAATCGGTTCAATCCAATCGACGTTATACACGCTATACGTCATACAGGGCTTTTGCTTTTTGGTGGTGGCTCTCTTCTCCAGAACAAAACCAGCAACCGTTCCCTGCTGTACTATCTTACCCTTCTTCGACTCGCTTCTCTTGTTGGCGTCCCCACCATGCTTTATGCCTGCGGAATAGGACCGATCCGTGGAGTATTCATGAACCGCCTTGTCATACAATCCCTGAAAAACACCAATCTCATTACCGTACGCGATCCTGATTCGCTACGTTATCTTGAAAAAATCGGAGATTCCGTTCCGCTTTATCTGTCTTCCGATCCGGTTCTTTTTTGCAGATTGCCGGAATGCGCCAAAAACGGTTATGTTGTTGCTTTTGTCCGTCAAGAAGAGGTTGATCGTTTTGTCGCTTTTTTGTCCAAGCAACCCAAACCAATCTATGTTGCTATGATGGATCAGAACGCAGATGCACTTGCAGCTCTCGCGCTTGTTACACGACTACAAAACAAAGGACTCCGCGTTCGTCTTGTAACCGGTCTTTCCATAAGGCAAACAGCTTCATTAATTGCCGGAGCCGATCTCGTCGTTTCTGCTCGACTTCATGCTTTGATTCTCGCCTTCTGTGCAAATGTCCCTTTTATCGGACTTTCAACCGATCCAAAAATCACATCATTTCAGCATTCAATTCACAACACGCGAAATTTCGTTTCGCACGAGACACTTTTAAAAGAAATGAAAGGTCTCGCTCAAAAGGATCCTCTTCTTGCCGCACAAATTTTCCGTCGTGAACTGTGAAAACAAACTTCCTTTTATAAAAAAGTTGACAAAAAATTGAAAAGGGTATATAATTATGACATTATTATCTGAAAGGAACTTTCGCTTCATGAAGAATGTGCCAGATTTGTTCGGTTGTATGGTTTTCAACGATGATGTTATGCGTGAAAAACTGCCACGCGATGTCTATAAGTCGCTAACGAAAACAATCGC
Source organism: uncultured Eubacteriales bacterium (assembly GCA_934489945.1). Taxonomy (GTDB): domain Bacteria; phylum Bacillota; class Clostridia; order Oscillospirales; family CAG-272; genus RGIG8775. Next base: position 32,141 of record CAKSSY010000010.1, on the reverse strand, counting down.
CGAAGGAAAAACCATAGATTCATCTATTGCCAATGTTGTAGCAAACGCCATGAAAGATTGGGCAATCGAAAAAGGAGCTACTCACTATACTCATTGGTTTCAACCCTTAACCGGCGTTACTGCGGAAAAACACGACGCTTTTATCTCTCCTGTCGGAAGCGGAAAAATTGTCATGGAGTTCTCAGGCAAGGAACTGATTAAGGGAGAATCGGATGCTTCCTCTTTCCCGTCAGGCGGTTTGCGCTCCACTTTTGAAGCACGCGGATATACTGCATGGGATCCCGGTTCCTACGCTTTTGTCAAAGGTCATACCTTGTATATTCCCACTGCCTTTTGTGCTTACACCGGTGAAGCCCTCGATTCCAAAACACCTTTGTTGCGCTCTATGGACGCGATTGGTAAAGAGGCACTTCGTATTGTCCGTTTGTTTGGGGACACGGTTACCAAGCGAGTTAATACAACAGTAGGTGCTGAACAAGAATATTTTTTGATTGATAAAAAAATGTATGATCGACGTCGTGATCTGCTTTACTGCGGAAGAACTCTGTTCGGATCCTCTGCTCCCAAAGGACAGGAGCTGGAAGATCACTATTTCGGTCCGTTAAAACCCAGAATCAGCAAATTTATGAACGAACTTGATGAGGAGCTTTGGAAACTTGGAATCAACGCCAAGACCAAACACAATGAGGTGGCACCTGCACAACATGAGTTGGCTCCGATTTTTATTACAACAAATCTTGCCGTCGACCAAAATCTTTTGACCATGGAATGTATGAAATTGGTTGCTCAACGAAATGGATTGGAGTGTCTGCTTCATGAAAAGCCGTTTGATGGAGTAAACGGTTCCGGAAAGCACAACAACTGGTCTCTTGCCACAGACACAGGTAAAAATTTGCTTGATCCTGGAAAAACACCGGAAGAAAACGCACAATTTCTTCTTTTCCTTGCGGCGGTTGTCAAAGCCGTTGACGAATATGCCTCTCTGCTTCGCATTTCAACAGCATATGCAGGAAATGATCACAGACTCGGAGCTGATGAAGCACCACCCGCCATCGTCTCTATGTTTCTCGGTGAGGAGATTGAGGCGGTCATCAATTCCATTGTGGAAGGAACCTCGTATAAGTCAAGCAACGCCAGCATGATGGATCTCGGCGTTCCGACTGTTCCTGTATTCCGTAAAGACACAACTGATCGCAATCGAACTTCTCCCTTCGCTTTTACAGGAAACAAATTTGAGTTCCGTATGGTCGGCTCCTCACAGAATATTGCCATGCCGAATATTGTGCTGAATACCGCCGTTGCTGAAGAACTTCAACTTTTCGCGGACAGACTGGAAAAAGTATCTTCGGACAAATTTGATAAAGAAGTGACAGCAATTATCAAAGAGACCTTCATCGCCCACCGTCGGATTATTTTCCGCGGCAACGGTTATTCGGTAGAATGGGAAAAAGAGGCTGCGGAACGTGGTCTTCCCAATCTTCGGGATTCGGTTGCTGCCTATAAACTTTTTGATTTGCCGGAAAATGTAAAGCTATTTCAGAAGCACGGTGTTATGAACCGCACGGAAATTTCTTCACGCCGCGATATATTCTTTGAGAATTACTCCAAAATTATTAACATTGAAGCCTTAACAATGCTTGATATGACCATTCACGATATTATTCCCGCGGTCAACAACTACACGAAAGAGCTTTCCAACGGTATTGTTGCCAAAAAGCAGGCAGGTCTTTCCGATACGGCGGCTACGGTTGAAAGAAAATTGGCAGAACGCCTTTCTGCTTTGAATCGCGACGCTTTTCGTTTGACAGAAAACCTTAAAAATGTTGAGACAAAAGCCTCGGAAGAATCGGATCATGAAAAAAAAGCGGAAGTGTATCGTGACACGGTAATTCCGCTGATGACAAGACTTCGTGCAACAGCCGATGAAATGGAATCGCTTACCGATACCGTACACTGGCCGTTTCCGACATACGGCGAAATGTTGTTCGGCATTTAAAATACATAAACATCCCAACGACTCTACATCGATGGGATGTTTTTATATAAATTCTTCAACACAAGAAGAACGAAAAGTTGAAATTGCAAAAAACAGAAGCCTAATCTTTTGATTTCCGCTTCTGTTTTTTGGTGGATTTTGCGTTTACAATTTCTGTTCTTTTACAACAAATAACACCCTTGTGCGCGAAGGGCTTTCTCCTCTTCTTCTGGCCATACCGAAACCTGAACTTCGCCAATGTGCATCTTTTTCAAGAAATACATACAGAGCCTTGACTGTCCGATCCCTCCGCCGATTGAATACGGGAGACGCTTTTCCAAAATTGCTTTGTGAAATTCAAGCTGACTTCTCTCTGAGCATCCAGCTTCGTCAAGCTGTCTCATAAGAGACACTTCGTCGACGCGTATTCCCATGCTTGAAATTTCAAATGCCATATCCAAAACGTCAAAATATAAAATGATATCGCAATTCATGCTCCAATCATCATAATCGGGAGATCTGCCGTCGTGTTTTTTGCCGGATTTCAACTTGCCGCCAATCTGCATAAGGCACACTGCCCCGTATTCCTTGGCAACAGCGTTTTCACGCTCTTTGGGAGTATATGTAGGATAACGATCTTCAAGCTCTTGCGTTGTAAGAAAAGTGATTGTTTCCGGCATCGGATTTCTGCGAAAGGCTTCGGCAAGTTCCGAGTATAGTCCCGTCATATATTTTTCTGTGGAAAGAAGAGTTGCATATATTTTTTCAACCGTCTTTTTCAGCGTATCAATGGATCGTTCTTCTTTGGTAATTACCTTCTCCCAGTCCCACTGGTCTACATAGACAGAATGAATCGCATCCGTAGATTCATCACGCCGAATGGCATTCATATCCGTATAAAGCCCTTCACCGGGATTAAATTTGTATTTTCCGAGAGCGTATCTCTTCCATTTCGCCAAAGATTGCACAATCTGGACATTTTTCCCAGTCTCTAACAGATCGAATTCTACCGGACGTTCCACACCATTCAGGCAATCATTTAATCCTGATTCCGGCAAAACAAAAAGCGGTGCACTCACGCGAATCAATTTCAGATTTTTTGCCAGTTCTCTTTCAAAAAAGTCTTTGCAACTTTTAATGGCAAGTTGAGTTCCTTTAATATCCAATAATGATTGATACATATTTTTTGACCTTTCGTTCCGGTTTATTTCATTTGTTTTTCTATTTCTGCCACTACAAGATCAGCGGCATGTTCAATGCTGTCTGCTACAATGGTGCACCCGGAAGCTCTGACATGACCTCCACCACCAAAGGCAGCACACACAATCGAAACATCTACTGTTCCCGTCGAACGAGTGGAAATGCGAAAAACTTTATCAGCTGTCTGCTGACGAATCGCAACCGCCACCTCTACTCCCTCCACCGATCTGGCAACATCAATAAGAGTTTCCAAGTGCTCATCGAGAACCCCGAGCTTACATTTCATATCATATGTGAAGTAGACAACGGCAATTTTCCGGTTGTGAAACATTTTGATTGTATCAAATCCTGCTTTTTCCACCGCAAGAACTTCCATGGACTTGGAGTCAAACAATAATTGATTGATGTGCGCTGTATCAATACCGGATTTTAAAAGTTCTGCCGATCGAATATGTGTTTTAGGAGTAACGTTGGAATACTTGAAACATCCTGTATCAGAACTGATTGCAGCATAAAGACAAAAGTCGAGTTTGTCGGGCAATCTTTTTATGATGCCACGACGCAAAAATTCCCGGGAAATATCAAAAACAATCTCTCCAGTTGCAGCCGCAGTAGGCACGATACAGTAATCGGCATATGGTTCTCCCATACTGTGATGATCAATTTCCATATCAATTTTTCCGGCAAAACGTGTATATAAATCTCCCAACTGTGAGGGGGATGCTGTGTCAACGGCTATTACCCGTTCAATTTGGAAGTCCTCCGGAATTGACTCCAAGAGTGCACTTGATTGAATTTTTTCACTTAAAAACGAAAGTCTCTGTGGAACTTCATTTGAACACACACACCATGCCCGACTCCCAGAAGCTTCAAGCAAAAGTTTTAAAGCGAATGCAGAACCAACCGCGTCGCCGTCCGGTCTCACGTGAAACAGAATCAACGTGTTTTTCGGATGTGACAATTTCTCACAGAGATCGCCGAACTTCAACTTCTTGAAATCAGTGGATCCCGCCATCGTTTCCGTCCTCGTTTTCTTTCTGTTCGTCATTTTCATTCTCAATAGTGTCATCGGAATATGTGAGTGAATTCAAGATTCCGGCAATGCGTGCTCCTCTTTCCACCGATTCATCCAAATAGAATGTGAATTCCGGTGTAACCCGCAGATTCAGTGATTCCGCCACTCTTCTTCTTACATAGCCGGCTACGGATTTAAGTCCCTTTGCTACTTCTTTTTTTTCGCCTCCCAAAACCGAATAATAAACTTTTGCGTATTTCAGATCTGGTGTAACTTCTACCCCGGTTATGCAGATCATAGATCCGCTGACTCTAGGATCCTTGACATCTCTGATAATCAAAGACAATGTTTTCTGTACTTCATCATTTATTCTTTCGCGTCTGTAGTTTGCCATAATGTTTCTCGGCAAATGCCATCCTTCCTGATTCAGAATGCATCGGAAAAAATCCGGCATTATATCTTAACTATAATAGTATAGCACAGATTTCTGAAATTTGCAATAGAGAATTTCTGAATTTATGCCGATTTGCTCCAAAAACAAACAGGGGCAGTTTCGTTTTAATTGAGTTCTAGTTTTGCGACCCGCTTTTTCATTTTTCTCAGGTCGCCTATCATTTTAACCGAATCAGACAAAACATGAATTTTCGACTCCCGATGATTGATGATTTTCACAGGCATTTCAAAGAAACGGGCACCAAGTCGTGTTCCGATCATAATAGCTTCAAAATCAAACGCAAAACCGTCTGTTTCACAGTGAGAAAAAATTGCTTTTGCCGTATTGTTGCGAAACGCCTTACAACCGCATTGAGAATCCGAGAGCTTTAACCCACCTGCCACACACAACACTTTGATATAAATTTTGGATGCTAATTTTCGGAGAAAAGTATACCCTTCATAGCCATCTTTTCTGAGATTGCGGGACCCGATTATGGCATCGTATTCCGGATGTTCCTCAAATATCTTTGCCACACGACCGATCACCTCTGTACCATAAGCCAAATCGGAATCTGTAAACATCACAATATCACCAGAAGAGGCGAGTACTGCCGCTCTGACAGCAGCCCCCTTTCCGCGATTTTTTTCATATCTCAGAACCCGAACATGAGGGAGTGCCAACAAAATGACAATATCAGACGAGCCGTCAGTAGAACCGTCATCAGAAAACAATATTTCATAATCAACAAAATTTTCGGACATATATTTCGAGAGGGTTTTTGCCGTAGCTTCAATAATGGACGACTCATTATACATCGGAACACAAAGTGAAAATTTCATATTTGAACCCCTTTCTTTTTTCGATAGACGCGTACAAAAACATTAACGGGAGTTGTCAATTTATCCATTCCTTTTAACTTAGCAAAATCCGTTTCGCTTGTTCGATAATAATATGGTGTCATGGAGAAGAGGTTCATGATTTCTTGATTGTCAGATAAAGATATATTGTATTTTATTTCTTTTTCCTCGACCCTCTCCATATTTGTTGGCATATCGACGCGTTCTGTATTTCGATAAACCGCCTCGTAAACTGCCGATTTCATTCCCAACAGATGATCCTTACCGGCTCCTGCCACAATCAATACACCGTTTTCTTTCAGAACTCTGTTAAACTCTCCGGTAGCGCAAGGAGCAAAAATGCTGACGATTCCATCAACACAATTGTCAAAAAGCGGCATATCATAAATCCCGGCAACCCCGAAAAAAACATTTGCAATATGATTCTTTCCGGCTTTTTTTGCCGCCGCATCAACTCCGTATTTTGACAGATCAAATCCGATAACGGCTTTTGAAAATTCAGAAATGCCATTGGTATAATACCCTTCGCCACATCCGGCATCCACCGTCAGTCCGGACGAATATTTTTTGACCGCCTCCGCGATCGCATTACGTACAGGAGTGTAAAATCCCTTTTCCAAAAAATTGGTACGGGAACGAACCGCCTCTTTTGAATCACCGGAATGACTTTGAGACGGCGGTGCAAAATTGACATATCCCGCAGAAGAAAAATCATAACAATGATGACGTTTTTCTCCGCCGAGGCAAACAAGGCTTTTGCCATGATTGCCTATTTCCAAATCGGAATGACAAACGGGGCAACGCAAAGCATGTAAAATCATTTCGTTCATGTGATTTCTCCGAAGTCCGTATAGGATTTAATTAACTTTCCATGGAAAATGAAACGCTGATTCTGATTGGTAGCGGAATTGCTACAGGTGACAAGTGTAATAAGATTGCTGACCGAATCATATTCTGCCGGAATACGTGAAGCGGAAGCACGATCTGCAACAAAACGGGAAAAAGTTTCTTCATTTTCAAAATCATACGCATGATACAGATCACTTGTATCGGTAACATAAATAGAGAGTGAATTATAAACAAAAACTCCCGCATCACAAACATACTCGATCTGAACATTTCGAAAAATATCTTCCTCAAACAAATTGCGAATATTATGAAACATTGTGCGATTGTTCATATTATGTCCATACACAATCAGATTTTTGGCAAGCGACGGATCGGAATTCACACGAAAGTCGAGAAAAATGGATCCGCTTTTGTTTTCCTCTCCCGAAATAAGATGTGTCGTATAATACTCATTGTCGGTTCCCTGGACCACAGGATAGCAGATCGAAACAGCCGGAATATTGATATAACCTACAATATTGGGGTATTGTTTTTGGATTTTCCGATAGGATATCAGTAATTGACTTATGTGTTCAGGTACCGTTTCCGATGAAAGTTCTCCCGGTTCGATTTCAAACGTATCAATTGGCATCGTTATATCATCATAAAAATTTTTTGCTGCTCTGTACTCTTTCAGGGCAATAAACAGAAAAACAATGCAAACAACCATTGTAATGGCGCAAAGAGTAAGAATAAAATATTGAATGATTCTGACTTTTGACTTACTGTTCATATTTTTCTCCGGTTTTATTTTCTTTTTTTGGCTCGATAATTTCCAGTTCAAACCAAAAAGTGCTTCCGTGACCGAGAGCAGATTCCACGCCGTAGTGAGCCTTATGCAACTCAAGAATTCCTTTTACAATTGAAAGACCGAGTCCGGATCCTACAACAGCTCGTTTATGAACAGTATCAACGCGATAATATCTGTCCCATATGAGACAAATGTCCTCGGGGGCAATTCCCTTTCCATTATCACGCACCGAAATTCTCACCTTTTGATTCTGAACCACTTGTGTGACAGTGATTTTTTTATCTTCACCTGCATAGTTTATGGCGTTATTTATGAGATTGTAGATAACCTGAAGAATCATCATTCGGTCGGCATACACCGTGACCGAACGATCGCACTGAAAGGCAATCTCATACCCATCCGCGCTGACGAGTCTGTCATATCTTGCCATAACTTCTCGGATTGTTCCTGTAAGATCAAAAAATTCCGGGGTTGGTTTTCGTGAGCCGGCACGCAACTTGGATATATCCAACAGATCGGTGACAAGATCACTCAAGTGAGTGGTTTCATCAATGATAACCTGCATATTTTCGGGCGTATTTTCCCCCGGAATATCCCGAATCATTTCGCTATAGCCGCGAATCATAGTCAGCGGGGTGCGAAGATCGTGTGAAACATTGGCAATCAATTCTTGCTGAAGACTGTCTAATTTGGATAGTTCCGATGCCGCATAATTCAAACTGTCTCCAAGTTCACGGATTTCCCGATAACCATATCCACGGAAATCAACATCGTAACGACCGAGAGCCAACTGCTTTGCCGCTTTGTTCATGTCCGATATAGGACGTGAAATGTTTCGGGAAATGAAAAAAGCAAGTAAAAAGGCTCCGCAAATCAAAACAACACTGATCCATATAAACTGGGTCTTGAGAGTTTTAACCGTTGCATTTACAGGGGTCAATTCCGAATTTAGCATAATCATATACTCTGTACCGCCTGCGCTTGTGAGCAAACGATTATACACAATTCCATACGCTTTTTCATCGTTTCGAATCACTTCAAACAGTTTTGTGGTATGTTCATTCTCCCCACTCCAAAAGCTACCGATTTGATGACGTATTTCCTGGGTATCGGAGTATACTCCGTCGCGTTCCAATGTTAACTGGTAATATTTTTGCAATTTGTCCTGTGTCAAGTGATGAATCACACAATTTACAGTCACATCTGCACTGGCAGCCTCTATAAAAGTTTTATCGTCGTTTTTTTTAAAAATACGAATACAGGTCACATAGTCGATCGCGCAGGAGTTTACAACATCATCCAACAAATCGGTATCAAGGCAGTTTTCCAGAATTCCAGAAATGGTTTTCAGTTCCCGGTATTTTGCGTTTTTATAAAAACTTCCAAGCATCTTTATCTGCAATAGCCAAATTACAGCAAGCATAAAAATAACGAATGAAAGCAATAAAGCAAAAAGCTTCCACCGAACACGAATACCGCTCTTGTGACTTTCCTTCCTTTTTGACTCCAAAACGACACTTCCCTTCCAACGGTTGTTCTTTCAGGATTTTGCTGTCATTTCCTCAAAACGGTATCCGACACCTCGAAGCGTTACAATACAATCCGCATACCGACCAAGACTCTTTCTCAAAAGTTTAATATGAGTATCCAATGTTCTGGCATCACCATAAAAATCATATCCCCAAACCTCAGAGATCAATTTTTCTCTGGTAAGCGCAACATTGCGGTTTGCAAGAAGATAGAAAAACAGATCATATTCTTTCGGAGACATCTCCACACGCTCTCCGTCAATGTAAACAATACGCGCCGTAATGTCTGCTTTCAATTTACCGTTGTCGAATTCCAGAATTTCATTTTTCGGTCGTATTTCCGATTGGGATGCACGACGGATTCTTTTCATAACAGCCTCGATCCGAAGCATAAGTTCTTTGGGAGAAAAAGGTTTCACGACATAGTCGTCAATGCCAAGATTGAAGCCGTTAATTTTGTCATACTCTTCCCCGCGCGCCGAAAGCATGATAATCGGTATCTGTGAAGTCTTGCGAATTTCCCGGCAGGCAGAAAATCCGTCAAGTTCCGGCATCATAATATCCATAATTACGATGTCATACGTATTATTTCTGCAAAGATAGACAGCCTGCATACCGTCTCCCGCTTCTGTAACTTCATGACCTTCAAATTCGGCGTATTTTCGGATCATACTGCGGATTCTGACCTCGTCATCCACAACTAAAATATGATACATGGAGAAATCTCCCTTCACTTTTTTCTGACTTTATTATAAGCCTTTTTCTTATAAATTTCAATATCTTTTGAAAAAGCCGCAGAAAAACTGCGGCTTTTATCAGATTATTGCACCGGTGTATATTCTCGGATGGTAAGTTTTACGGTATGGTTACCGTCAGAACGGGAAACCACAACGGTTACAACATCACCAATGAAATGATCCGCAAGCAAGCTCTGTGCCTCGGAAATATTCGCCGGCTCAACCCCGTCAATTGAAACGATAATATCATTTCTTTTCAATTCATCCGTATACCTGGAAGCGGTGATACAAACTTCATACTCATAATAAAAATAACCGACACGTTTTACAACCGTTTCAAGAGTAAGACCACTATCCGGTCTTCCTTTGACATAACCGACACTGACAAGATCCTGATATACGCTCAGAACCGTATTAATCGGGATGGCAAAACCAATCCCTTCCGCCCCGTTTCCCGAAGATTTTGCATTGACAACACCGACCAGCTCTCCTTTCATATTAAAGAGTGCCCCTCCGGAATTTCCGGGACTGACTGCCGCATTATGCTGCAACAGAATCATTTTTTCATTGTCAATTGTCACTTCTCTTTCCAAAGCACTGATAATTCCGTTTGTAACCGTACCGCCGAGCACACCGAGCGGATTACCTATTGCCATGATTTCTTCGCCAACAATCAATTTATCACTGTTTCCGAAAGTGGCTACAGTAAGATTTTCGTTCGGCGTGATTTTCAGGATGGCAATATCCGAAATTGAATCGGCAGCCACAAGTACAGCATCATAAGTTTTTCCGCTTGTAAGGCGAACCGTAATAAAAGAAGCACCGTCCACTACATGATTGTTCGTAATAATAATTCCGCTTGCATTCACGATAATGCCGCTACCCGCTCCGCTTTCATAGATCATACCGTTTCGCGAAGTCTCGGATGTCGTAATCTCAACAACCGAATCCGCTACCAAAGCAACAACATCCGCATAGGAAAGTCCGTCACTTCCAATCTCTCCTTTTGTGGCAATTCCTGTCGAATCTGACACAGTAATTTTGGTTTCATCCTCAGAACCGAAAAACACTTCTTTATCCGGTGACGACGGCTGGGTTACCGATGTTTTCTGAGAATCCGGCGTCTGATCGGTTTCGGTTGTTCCATTGGGATCGGAAGAGAATCCCATGTTTCTTTCATAATAACCGAACACCATTTTGGCGGCAACAAAGATTCCGCCAATCCCAACCACAAGAGCCACTACAAGGGCGATGGCAATTACCGCAACGGTTCTGCCAGCATTTCCGCCTTTTTTATGGGGACCGGATGACACACCGGACGAAGGGGAATAGCTGTGACTGTATTCATTGTATTGATTTCCATCCGGCATATATTCTCGGGAATACACTTCGTATTCCGGCTTGGATGTCGGTTGGTTTTTCTGATCTTTTTTTTGACTATCAAACGGATTATCGTTCATAATAGTGACACCGCCTTTCTCAGTTTCTTGCCACCATTATACTTTTCCATTGTGACGATTTTTTGACGGTCAGTTCAAAATGTTTTGAATTTCAGCAAAACGTCTTTCACATTTTTTGCTTGAAAATCGTTCTATTTTTCCCCATATAATTCATAACGATATCTGGCTTCGTCAAACATTGCGGTTCCTTTTCCGATTCTCTCGGGAGTATACAAGCGATCTCCTTCCTTTTGATACAGACGCATATAGTCGATTTCATAAACGAGGGGAAAGAAAACATCGTCGTTTTGGGCTTTTACGGAATAAGCCGATGCCCACGGATTATTGGCAGAATATTCCTCGGTGAAAAGCATATTATTCAAAATGATAGAAAGTGCCATATTGTCATAGGCATATCCATCCATGCCGAATTTTCTTGTTTCTCCGTTTTTGGCACTGACACAGGAAGGATTGAACCACTCCGACCCTTTATCATCGGTCATAGGATAAGAATAATAAAACACACCGTCAACAGAAAACGCCATGAGGTCCTCCGTCCAAAGAAAACCGTATGTATGCCAATCCCGCGCCACTTCAGATGCCTTTTTATCCTCTGACGAGTAAAAATAATATTCTCTGTTCACACGGTTTACGGATTTTCCGGCGTCTGTGTTATAGATCATGATATCGTTTTCCATGCCGTATTCGTCCATAATCCACCCGTGAAACCATTTATGAAGTGTCGGCAAAAGTGTGTTACGAGAAGAAAAAACCTCGAAAAAATCCACCTCGGCAACATATCCGGATGGATACAGTTCCCCGTTGTGTGCATCTCGATAGGCCTTCTGATAGAGAACACTTCTGGCAGAATTTGACCACCATGACGGCCACTCTCCCATACCATAAAACGGAACTCGTGCACGCATTTCCAAATAACCGCCCGAAAAGTTCATAGTGTCCTGAGTTGTAACAGAATAATTACTAATGTAGGTTCGTGCCTCTGCATCTGTAATGTCGGCAATCAGATACAAACTGCCGTCTGCCACTCTTACAGTTCTCTCGTCAAAGATCAGTGTCGTCTGATTCATCTTCATGTTGGAAAAGCCGGACCACTTTTCATAATCCAATTTATCCCCATCAAATTCGTCATTCCATACCAAACGGTATGGCTCGGTTACAGCAGGAACGCCAAGCAATTTCTCGGCACTTCCGTCGCTATTCCATGTTAAAGGCAAATTTTCGGATATTGTTCCGACATAGGTAAATTTTTTCCCTATCCTGGCTGTTTGTCCCTGTTCTTTCAAAAAATTTTCCAAGTAATCCAACGCGGCGCAAATACCGGTATAATGTCCGGAATTCAGAACAAGATTGCCGTTTTCAATCTTAATGTTGTACTCATTCATTGCAAGCCTTTCAGATTCCGGACGTGAAGTGTTTCCGAGAAGGATTTCCCTGCCTACTCGCTCCGAAATATCCGTTACAACAGGAATTTCTGTCCCATAGCGATCGATCAACAATTTTTGCAAACGATATGCAGCATAGCGAATATCAAAATCTGCATCGTCGGCAATCACAATATGGTAAGAGGAAGCATCTTTGCCGTCAATCAAAAGCGGTACCGATTGAGCTGCACACGAGGCAAAAGAAAATACCAGTATCGTTGTCAGAACGAAGGCAAAAAATCTTTTCTTCATTTTCTTCTTTCTCCTTTCAGATATCCGACAAAAGAACATATCAAAAACGCAACAATGTCGGCAACTACAATCGTGGATCCGACAGGGGTGGAGGCAACAACGGAAACAATAATCCCCAAAAGCGCGCAACAGACCGAAAGAACCGCCGAACAGATCGTAACCGTTTTGAAAGTTTTGAAAATACGCATGGCAGAAATTGCGGGAAAGATCAACAGTGCCGAAATCAAAAGAGAGCCGACAAGATTCATGGCAAGCACAATAATCACCGCGATTACAATCGCAATCAGCAAATTATATGCCGACGCGCGGGTTCCTGTTGCCTGAGCAAAAGTTTCATCGAACGTAACAGCAAATATCTTATTATAAAAGAGAATAAAAACCACCAAAACGACAATCGCCAGTATCAAGCACAACCACACTTCTGTAATTGAGAGCGTCAGGATGGATGTTGACCCAAACAAAGTGCCGCAAACATCTCCGGAAAGATTCGGCGAAGCGGAAAATACATTCATCAAAAGATAGCCGATTGCCAGTGCGCCAACCGAGATCATAGCAATCGCGGCATCCCCCTGTATTTTTTTGTTTTGTCCCGTGCGCAATAAAAAGATGGCACAAAAAACCGTAACCGGAAGGATAAAAAACATATCGTCGGTAATTCCCGCCACTGCAGCAATTGCCATAGCACCAAAAGCAACATGGGAAAGTCCATCGCCGATAAAAGAAAAGCGTTTGAGTACCAACGTAACGCCCAAAAGCGAGGAACAGAGGGCAATCAGCACTCCGACAATCATAGCATAGCGAACAAATGGAAATTGCAGATATTTGAGAAGAGTCATACACATTTCATTCATGTTCATTTCCTCCCTCCGATACAGCAAAACCTTTGCCAACCTCACTTTGTAAATACTCTTCCGTTGAACCGAAAAACAATGTTTCTCCGATATGCAAAATCTTTGTCGCATATCGCAACGCGGCAGATATATCATGCGAAATCATAATAACGGTAATTTCGTCTTTTCGATTCAGTTCTTCTATCAAACGATACATTTCGATCGTCACCATCGGATCAAGTCCCGAAACCGGTTCATCCAGTAAAAGCAATTTTTCGGTAGCACAAAGTGCACGTGCAAGCAGAACACGTTGCTGTTGTCCGCCGGACAATTCGCGGTAGCAACGTCCTGCAAGATCAACAATCCCCATTCGTTCCATATTGGCGCGGGCAAGAGCTTTCTCATCCTTATTGTAAAATGGACGCAATCCGCATCTGCCTTGACAGCCGGATAAAACAATCTCCCGCACGGACGCAGGAAAGTCACGCTGTACGACCGTTTGTTGTGGCAGATATCCGATTTCGCTCGGTTTCATACCGTCTCCAAAATGAATATTTCCTTCCATAGGAGTAAGAAGTCCGAGGATGGTTTTCATCAATGTAGATTTTCCCGAACCGTTTTCACCAACCACGCAGAGATAATCTCCACGATTCACTTCAAAATTCAAATGTTCAAAAATCCTGTGCCCGTCATAACCGATCGCAAGATTTTTACAAACAAGTTGTGCCATTCCATTAACCTCTTTTTCGGTATTGCTTTCCGATTTCCATATACATGTGATTTGCCGTTCGATTTCTCGTCGAATTCGGGAATCGTTATCACTTTCCTGAAAAGTATATCATATAAAAAGAAAAAAGTCAAGAGTCCTTCAAACAAACAAAGAAATTCAAAGAGCGTCGATACAAGCGACTCATTTTTATACGTCAACTCACATAAAATGAATCAAAACCATTCGGAAAGGACGAATCGCGTGAACAATACAATATCAAGGATAAAACGCGGAGGCGGACTGACAAGCGACGAAGTGTCTATCTCCCGGTCGAAACATGGTACCAATCAAATGACACCACCGCGGCGCAAGAGCTTCTTTTCACACTTTTTTGCCAACATGAATGATCCCGTAATCCGTGTTCTGCTGATTGCGCTGGGAATTAACATATTTTTTGTTTTTCGCACATCCGATTGGGTGGAAACCGTCGGTATCGGGATCTCCGTTTTTTTGGCTACTTTTATCTCCACGTTATCCGAATACGGGAGCGAAAATGCTTTTTCCAAGCTCCGCGAAGAAAGCGAAATTTATCTTTGCCGTGTAAGGCGCGACAACCTTGTCAAAGAAATTCCGATAGACGAAATTGTTGTCGGCGATATCGTTCTTCTTTCTCCCGGCGACAAAATTCCGGCAGACGGATTTTTAACAAATGGCAATCTACAGGTTGATCAATCTGCCATGACGGGGGAAACTCGCGAGGTTGCCAAAATGCCACGCAAGAGGGATAAATTGGATCCCTCCTCCCCCTGTGCTCTTTTGCGCGAATGCACCGTGGTTTCCGGTGAAGGAGAAATGGAGGTTGCTGTCGTCGGCGACAAAACATTTATCGGCGAAATATCCAGAGAAATCACCCTCGACACGCGACAAAGCCCCTTAAAACTTCGCCTTACAAAACTCGCGGCACAAATCAGCCGTCTTGGATATGCCGCGGCAATTCTTGTCGGAACTGTATATTTAATTAACGCCATCTTTTTGGACAGCGGTATGGACCGGGCTATTATTCTGTCAAAAGTGACTGACATCCGTTTTCTTTTGACCAATTGTCTGAACGCCTTAACGCTCGGACTGACTGTAGTGGTTGTTGCCGTTCCCGAGGGATTGCCGATGATGATTGCTGTTGTCCTTTCTTCCAACATAAAAAAAATGGCGCGTGATATGGTACTTGTGCGAAAACCGGTCGGTATCGAAGCGGCGGGCAGCATGAATATTCTCTTTACCGACAAGACCGGAACGTTGACGGAAGGACGGCTCTGTGTCACGGAATTTTTTACCGACCATGAAACCTATACTTCGGCAATCAAATGCCGCTCCTCTGCCGGAGCGATATACAATATGCTGAGACTTTGTGCTCTCTGCAATACAAGTGCCGAACTTTCCGGTAACAAAGTTGTGGGCGGCAATACGACAGAACAAGCACTTCTTTCTGCCATGCTTCCGATGTCAGCAGATACAGGATGTCAGATTTTGTCCCGCGAACCGTTTGACAGTGTGAGAAAATATTCTTCCGCCTATATTTCGGCATCCGGCGGAATCACACTTTTCAAGGGGGCTCCGGAAAGACTTTTGCCATTTGTCGTCTCGGCACTTGGAAAGGATGGCAACAAAATTTCATTTGACCGTTCTTCTTTTCTTTCCCATCTTGAGAGACTGACCGGATCCGGCTCCCGTGTTCTGGTTACAGCCTTTTGCGAAGGCAAGCATACAGAACCGCGCAATCTGACGCTCATCTGTGGAGTCGCTATGTCCGATCGCATTCGTCCGGAAGCGCGCCACTCTGTGGAAGAATTAAAAGCAGCAGGAATTCATGTTGTGATGATAACAGGAGACAATGTTGATACGGCAAAAGCAATTGCAACTTCATGCGGACTTATTTCCAGACATTCGGATCTTTGCCTGTCCTCTGACGATCTTGCCAAAATGTCGGATATGCAAATCGCTGAGGTGTTGTCGCGGCTTGCCGTTGTGGCTCGTGCCCTGCCCGGAGATAAAAGCCGTCTTATCCGTATAGCTCAGGAGAAAGGGCTTGTTTGCGGCATGACCGGAGATGGAATCAATGATGCTCCTGCACTAAAACGTGCCGACATTGGTTTTGCTATGGGGAGTGGTACACAGGTAGCAAAGGATGCAGGCGACATCATCATTTTGGACAACAATCTTGCCTCCATTGTCCGGGCTGTTCTTTACGGGCGGAACATTTTCAAAAGCATACGGAAATTTATTGTTTTGCAATTGACTATGAACTTCTGTGCGGTAGGAGTCACAATGATTTGCCCGTTTCTTGGCATTGATTCTCCCGTCACCGTGGTTCAGATGCTCTGGATCAACATTATTATGGACTCTTTGGGATGTCTTGCTTTTGCCGGAGAGCCACCCCTTCCGTCCTGCATGAAAGAAAAGCCAAAAAAACGCGATGACCCACTCCTGAATTCCTATATGGTCAACGAAATTCTGATCTTGGGAGGATTCACAATCGCACTCTCACTGTTCTTTTTGAAATCACCCGCTGTCATTTGTCGGTTCCGAGCTTCTGACGACAACATATATTTGCTCACTGCCTTTTTTGCCTTCTTTATTTTTGCCGGTGTCTTTAACTGTTTCAACGCACGCACGGACAGATTGGATCTGTTTGCCGGATTTTCACGCAATCGTCCTTTCATGGTTATCATGTTTTTAATTTCAGTTATTCAAATCGGATTTGTTTATCTCGGAGGAGAAATTCTGCGAACCACGCCACTTACTTTCAGTGAAATGACTACCGCCCTTACCATGGCACTTCTCGTATTTCCCGCAGAATTTATCCGGAAACTATTTTGGAAAATCGTTATAAAACATCAGGGATATTGATTTAATATGCTAAAAACACTGCACCTCACGGCTTTGCCGTGAGGTGCAGTGTTTTTTCTGAAAATTTGCATCATTCCGGATGGACTTGTTTATTCTGTAAGCTCACTTGTCACTTCAACTTTATTCCCTACACGTTTGACCGTAACGGTAAGTTTACCGCGCGGAGTCGTGATAAATCCTTTTGCATAATTCATAGTGCGCGGAAGTTGAGGATTTACGGTATAATTCTCAAATCCGGGATCAATTGGCCGAATTCCGAGAATTCCCTCAAATAATTGGCGCACCGGTGCGCCAAACATCGGATGACAATGCGATGAGCGACCGTGCCATCTTTCCCAAATTGTGGTGGCGTTATTCCGTTTCATGTAAAGATAACTGCCGATGGATTCGTTTTCCATAAGTTTTCCGAAAACATCGGCATGACCGCTTTTGAAAAGCAATTCGCATAGGATATCGGTTGCTAAAAATCCGGTGTCAAAATGTCCAAGCTTATCATAATATTCGGCACACTCATCCATGCTGACAAGTCCTAAAGCAGCACCATATACAAGATATCCCTGAGATTTATCGTATTCTCCCGTAAAATAATGACTCTTTATAGCATTCAATGTATTACTTTCAAGGCTGTTATACTCATATTTTTCGCCGAGTGCTTTAGAAATGTCGCGCATCATTCGTAATGTCATAACAAGATAATAACTGTTTACAAGCGGAGCCGGAATTTTAAATTTATCGGGAGTGCACCAATCTCCAAGGCACCAACCGCCATCTTCTTCACGCACAACAAGAAAATTTTCACTATGTGCTACAAGATACCCGATCCATCTTTTCATTGCCGGATAAGTTTTATGCAAAATACGAATATCGCCAAATATTTTCCAATAGGAATACGGAACGATAATCACAGAAGAGCCCCACCCTCCGGGACCTCCGCCTCCCCCCATAAACGGTGCGGTATGTTGTATGTGCCCCGTATCCGGATCCTGACAATCCAAAATATCCTGAATCCATTTTGTATAAAATTCACGGCTGTCAAGTAACAACATTGTGGCAGGAGCTGTAATCTGCCCGTCACCGGTATATCCAAGACGTTCCCGATGAGGACAATCAGATGGAAAGCTACCATGCATATTATCAAGTTCCGTGCGGATATAGGCGTTATACAGAAAGTTACAGCCCTCACTGTCAGAGTCAAACCCGGATGTGACCGCAACATCAGAGTGAATGACAATGACTTCCGCTTCGGTAAAATCCCCGCTCACATCAAAATAACGGAAACAATGCCAAACGAATTTCGGCTCAAAGATTCGTTCGGTTCCGTCACAGACAAATGTATCCGTCATAATCTGCGGAATGCCGGAAACACATTGATATTGTCCGCCGGAGGAAGATGTATCAAGAACATTATCTTTGATTTCTTCGGCAAATCGAAGTATAATCTTTCCGAAAAATCCGGGTTTTGTTTTTATTCTGACATATCCACTGATATTTTCTCCGGCATCATACAATCGCTCCCCTATCTTTTTCGGTTTAATTGTACGAATGATACGATCGGGAACTCCTATTTCCGGACAAAGTTCAGAATCAGGAGGAGGAAGAATCATCACACGACGAAAATCTCCTTTTTTCGTTGGATCTATCACCTCTCCGATGAACAAGTTAGAATATGTAATTTCGCTTTTTTGCCACAATTCACTACCATCTGAGTAAATTGTCCGCTTTTGAAAAACAAGTGAATAAATGCATTTCACGATGTCTCCGAATGACATTTCCCCTTCGGCAATACGTTCTTTCTGGACATACCATCCGCCACCCAGCTGTATTTCGAGCTTATTACAACCATCAATGAGCAACCCGGACAAATCAAATGTTTTATAATAAATACGATGCGTAAAACGATCTTGACAAGGATAGGTGAGGTTGGAAAGATGACGCGGTTCATAATCTGTCGCATTTGGAGAAAAAAACTCACTCCCAAGTTTTTTCCCGTTCAGACGTGCCTCAAAATATCCAAGCCCGGTAACAAACAGCGTTGCAGATTCCGAACAACTTGCAAAAAATTCCCGTACAATGATTGGCGAAGCCGCCTCTATATCAGGTGCAATCCATTTTGAAGCGGAAAATGGTGATTTATTCATTTAATATTTCCTCCAAAACAACATTCGGTTATTTGCAAACCGTGATTCAAAAAATCCTGTCCATTGAATCAATAATATCATAATATCAATTAAAACACAACTGTTATCCGAATTTGTGCGTTTTTTGAAAACAAATCAAAACGCATACTGAAATTCTATGAAGATAACGATTGTTTTTTGCGGGCGAATGTGCTATAATAATCACAGAAACAGGTGCAAATGTTCAAAGAAACACTATGCTTTTTTACACCTCTTTCCTGTATGTTTGTCATAACGGGTATATCTCACTGTATGGAGACAAAAACTATGTTGAAAAGAATCAAGAATCTCCTGCTCGAAAACCAAATCGATTGCTTCGGTGTGCTTCCTCTCGGCGACTGCATAATCAAGCGACAATACTTACTTGATCGTGTCGGAATCCGGGGCGGAAGTGTTGTGATTTTTGCGATTCCTTACTACACACCGGATTGCGACAAGCCGAGAAATCTTTCTGCCTATGCTGTAGGAAGAGATTATCATTTTTTTGTCCGGCTTCTTGCAGATAAAACACTTTCCGTGCTTCAACATGAGTTCCCAGAATATAAATTTGCCCTGTTTGCTGACCATTCTCCCATCGATGAACGTGCCGTCGCGGCAGAAGCGGGACTTGGCATAATCGGGAAAAACGGTCTCCTGATTACCGAAAAATATTCTTCGTTCGTGTTTCTCGGAGAAATTGTTACGGATGCTGTTTTGAATATATCTAAGCAGGAAATATGTTATTGCGAAGGGTGCGGTGCCTGCCAAAAGGCTTGTCCCTATTTTCGCGGTGAAATCGAAGAATGTCTCTCCGCACTTACACAACAAAAAGGAGAGCTTGATACAACGTGTCAAAAAGCTATATGGCGATATGGAAGTGTGTGGGGCTGTGACATTTGTCAAAACGTTTGTCCGCATACTCACAAAGCAAAAACAAACGGAAGTCTCTACTCACCAATTTCTTTTTTCAGAGAAAATACGATTGGCTGGCTCACCTGTTCGCAACTGAATTCCATGGACGAGAAAACCTTTTCCGAACGTGCTTATTCGTGGCGCGGAAGGAATGTCATTCTGAGAAATCTCACGATATGGGAGAACAAGAATGAATCCGAAAAAAGAAATCCGACTCCTTAAAAGTCAGGTGAGAAAAGAAAAAAAGATCAATGAGCGACTCCGAAAACGTCTTGACGCTTTCACTCCAAAAGCAAACGGTTTTCCGCAGGAGTTTACTGACCGTATCCGCCAAAGCGAGCACCTCGGAAAGCCAGAGTACTTTTCTTATCTCTATTCCCTCCTTCGCCGAACGCAAGTCTATACTGTGTGGGAGAGGGCAATTAACTATTTCCGTCGTTTCCGGTTGGTATCTTTACTTTTCCGTACTATTTCCTATCTGACACTCCTTGTTCAATTCGGCACTGCTTTTTTCTTTGCAGCACTTGTAATTTTGATTCTGCTTCCCGTCATTTTGCTCGGTGCACTCGGCATTCTGTTTTCGGCAATTGCTTTGTACCGTGTGGAAAATCGAAAAATGAAAAGACTTCTTGACGCAAAAGAAATTGTTGTATTCTTTCCAACACGTGAAGGCGAATTTGGAAAAGGAAGATTCTGGAGTGGAAATCTATCGGACATTGCCACAAGAAAAAATACCATTGTTTTGATTGTCTCTCCTTTTTTTTGGTCCGGGCGCGGATTTTGTCACGGCAATTTTTATTTTCTCGGACGAAAGGAGACCGAAAACATTTATATTCTTCGACGGCATTATTACTTTTCGCTTTACCGTCGGGTACTCGATAACAAAGAAGGCAGTGTTGCCTTTGTCTATTAAGGAGGATATATGGTTCATTTGATTTACGGGTTGCCAGGTACGGGAAAAACGACTCTGCTGACACAAAAAATACGCGAGGATGCGGAAAAACACCGAAAAGCAATCCTTATTGTTCCGGAACAGCAGACCGTGGAAGTTGAGCGTACCATGACACACCTGCTCCCTCCGTCCTCCCAGCTCACTTTTGAAGTCGTGAATTTCACTCGGCTTGCTAACAAACTGTTCCGCATTTACGGCGGACTTTCTTATCACTATATCACCCCCGGATTGAAAGAACTTTTTATGTGGCAGACACTTCGGACGCTCTCCCCTTTTCTCGTGGAATATAACGGAAAGGCAACAAGCGACACTTCTCTGTCTGCAACAATGCTCGGGACAATCGGAGAGTTGAAAAACTGTAATATCTCCCCCGTCAGATTGGAAAAGGCAACCGCAGACTTGCCAAATGATAAAGCACTGACAAGAAAACTGAAAGATCTTTCTTTAATCTATTCAACATACGATGGCATGGTACGGGAATCCTTTGACGACAGCAGTGATGATTTGGCAAAACTTTCCGAGATTCTGGAAAAACACAATTTTTTTCACGGATACCGTGTTTATGTTGATTCTTTCACTGACTACACTGCACAGGAATATCGGATTCTGAAATGTATGATTGCACAGGCAGATGAAGTAACTCTAACCCTTTTATCGGGCGGACCTGATTGTCATGACATTTTTCTGTCCGGCGTGAATGATACGTCTCTTCATCTTCGACATCTTGCTGCCGGGAAAGAACGGATTACCATTCTTAATCAATTTCACCGTTTTGCTTCCCCCGAACTTACTCGCATTGCCAGCGAGCTTTGGCATTTTGATACTATGGGAAATGAGAATGAAATTACCGAGGAAAACCGCGGTGCGGTTTCCCTCATCCGGTGTTCCGGAGCTTACGGAGAAGCAGAGGCGGTGGCATCGAAAATACTTTCCCTCGTACAAGACGGTTACCGTTACCGCGAGATTGCCGTAATTGCACGAAACGCCGACGACTACCGTGGTATTTTGGAACCGGCACTGGAAAAATCCAAAATCCCGTTTTTCATGTCCGAAAAAACGGATCTTACTACCAAACCTCTCGTTTGCATGATTTTTTCAGCACTTGCCATCAAAATTTATCACTACAGAAGACAAGATGTAATCACCTACATAAAAACCGGACTTTGCGGCTTCTCTCCCTATGAAATTGACATTTTTGAGACTTATACCGCAACATGGCGTATCCGAGGATCACAGTTTACAAACGGCACATGGGAAATGAATCCGGACGGTTACAGTGAAACCATTTCGGCACGTGGAAAAAAAATTCTGGAAACTGCTGAAACGGTACGTAAAAAATTGGTAGCTTCTCTTGAGGAGTTTTTCTTGGAGTTGGATTCTGCAAAAACTGTCTCCACTTATTGCAACGCAATTTATCGGTTTCTTAAGAAACAAAATATAACCGAAACATTGAAAGAATACGTAAGTCGTGCTCTTGCGGACGGAGAAAAAAAGGAAGCCGCTGAAACAGCGGGAATTTTCAAAGCCATATTCGGAATTCTCGGTGATATGGTGTCCACAATGGGTGACGAGGAGATGGAACTTGAAGAATTCGTCACGGCACTTCGTATTGTTCTTGGAAAAACAGAAATCGGTACGATTCCAACTGCCGCGGATGAAGTTATGATTGGTTCTGCTTCCATGTTACGAACAACAAATATCCGTTGTGCCATTTTAATCGGAGTTTGTGAGGGTGAATTTCCCATGCGTGTCCGTGACAAAGGTTTATTTTCCGATAACGACCGTATGACTCTGTCCGATATCGGCATTTCTCTTTCCGGTACAACAACGCAAGATGCACAAAATGAGCTTCTTTATATTTATCGAGCCATGACAATGCCATCCCAAAAACTGATACTGATTTATCGGGACAAACAAATCGGGAATGGAACTGCCGCACCTTCCATTGCTTTTCGGCGGGTTTCGGAGCTGTTGCCATACCTCAAAGTCCAAACCTTTGAAGGGCTGTCTCCCTATGAGCGGATTTTTGATAAAGAAAATGCTTTTGAAGCACTCCCTTCTTTAAAAAACGATGCGGCGTTTCCTTCTCTTTATCGGTTACTTGAGTCAGATCCGAACTTTGCTATACGTTTGCCGATGCTTTCCCGTTCTGTTACCGAGGCAAGGTGCCGTCTGGAAAAAGGAACCGCCTCGGCTCTGTTCGGTAATTCCCTCTCGTTGACGCAATCTCAGATTGAAAAATATGTTTCCTGTCATTTCAGCTACTATTGCCGTTATGTTCTGAAACTGCGCGAAACAAAAAAGGCTTCATTTGACTACTCAAACATTGGCGTTTTCATTCACAGAATCCTGGAAATATTTCTGAAAACCACCGGAAAAGATACGATTGATGCAGATCACGATCTTGACAAGATCAAACAGATTATACATGATGAAATTGCAAAACAAAGTATAAAGGTTATCCCCCTCGGCAGAGAATCCGAAGGGCGTATGGTTCATCTTCTTCTCCGCTTTTATCGTTTGGCAACCTTGGTTGCCGTCAATATTTGTCGGGAAAGAAAGGACAGCCTCTTCCTGTCCCGTCTCTATGAAGCTGAATTCGGAGAAAACAGCAACTGCGGAGCGGAAGCCCCCTCTCTTCTCTTGAAAGACGGAAGCCGTGTGACCTTTGGCGGAAAGGTTGACCGCATAGATACCTACCGCTCCGACGGCAAAGTCTATGTGCGTGTTGTCGATTATAAAACAGGAGCAAAATCCTTCTCACTTGATGACATCCGAAAAGGATATAGTATCCAACTTCTTCTGTATCTGTTTGCTGTGTGCGACAATCGCTCCGATCAGTTCCGAAAACTTCTCGGTTGTGAAAAAAATGACGTTCTCACTCCTGCCGGAGCGGTATATCTTTCTATGGCTGTACCCAATCTCTCAAGAAAGGTCGGGGACACCGATGAAATGACGTTGAAAAACGCATCCGACAATATAAAAAGAAGCGGAATTCTTTGTCACGACGAGACGGCTCTTCGTGCCATGAGTCAATCTCTTGATCCCAAAATTCTCGCAGGAATCAAAATAAGTTCGCGTGACGGCTGCTTCAAAGGGGATGCCCTCACAGAACCTGACACTTTTTTACTCCTGCATAAGGAACTCAATGATACGATTTGCCGGATCGCGCTTGAGATAAAGTCCGGCAATGCAGATGCCTGCCCGGACACGCATGGTGGTGTTCTTGCTTGCACCTATTGTGAAATGAAACCGTTCTGCAGAGTTGATAAACTAAAAGCATCGGAAAAATTCAAAGATGAGGAGAAAATGCCATGAAGTGGACAGACGCACAAGAAGCCGCCATTCAGACTCACGGAAAGACGCTTCTTGTCTCAGCGGCGGCTGGCTCCGGAAAAACCGCCACTCTGACGGAGCGAATCATCCGCTCCGTCATGGACGAAAAGGAAGGAAAAGACATTTCCCGATTGCTGATTGTAACTTATACGCGTGCGGCGGCAGCAGAACTGAAGGTGAAGATTTCCAAAGCCCTTTCTTCGGCACTTGCCGAGAATCCGGGAAACCCAAGACTGACATCTCAAATGATGATGCTCGAAAGTGCACGGATCTGCACAATTGACTCTTTTTACTATGATATTGTAAAAAGCAATTTCAACCGACTTGGTATCTGTGGGAATCTGCGAATTGTGGACGGAGCAGAAATGTCTTTGATCTGCAAGAATGAAATGGAAAATCTGATTGATGATTTTTATGCTTCAGACGACAGTTTTATCAATTTTATGGACCATTTTGTCGCAGTCAGAGGTGAGAACGCTTGTGCCGATATTTTTATAGGGATTTATCAGTCCCTTCTTTCTTATCGTGGCGGTGTCTCTCTTCTGACTCATTACTCTGAAATGCTCCATCAGGCAGCAAATGAAGATTTTTTGAAAACACCGTATGGTGCTACTGCCGCCCAAATAGCCGAATATGAACTCAGCTATTCATCAAAGATTCTTAAAACCGCCTGCGACTTTTTTGAGGCGTCTGGCGGCAAGCTCCTTACCAATTATTATCCTGCTTTTATGAATGACCTGAAAACCGTTTCCGAAGCACTGCGCGCCATACATGCCGCTGATTATGAACGCGCAAGGCAGACTTTTGCCGATTATCAAAAACTCGCTTTAAAAACAATCCGCGGAGAAAAAGATCCCTATGTAGCTTATCTACAAGAGTTACGTTCCGGAGTTGTCAAACAAATTGCCGGACTCGGCGAAGATTATTTTTCTTTAGTGCCGGAGGATATCTCGGCTTTGATTCTTTCCACTGCCGATGTTGTGGATCATCTTTTCCGATTGCTTAACGAATATCATAAACGTATTATGTCGGAAAAGGAACGACGCGGAATTTGTGATTTCACAGACATACGACGCTATGTATTGGAACTTCTGCTGGACAAAGACGGGAATCCCACCGATCTTGCCGCAGATTACCGCGACCGCTTTGACGAAATATACATAGACGAATATCAGGATGTTGATGAAATGCAGGACTTGATTTTCTCAGCCATTTCTAAACCAAACAATCGATTCATGGTCGGCGACATCAAGCAAAGTATTTACGGATTCCGCGGTGCAGATTCCGGCGTTTTTGCACGTTACAAAGGTCAACTGCCTGTCCTCGGTTCTGAAGCGGCAACGGATGCCTGCGGAAATTCGATTTTTATGTCAGACAACTTCCGTTGTGACAAAAATATTGTAAAATTCGCCAACCTTGTTTCCTCTTATCTTTTCACCTATTGTGGGCAAAACATTGGCTATTGCCGTCAGGACGATCTGATTTTTAGCAAGGCACTGCCACATGAAAGCTATGAATCCCCGAAAGTGATTCTGGCACTGACCGGCATAGAACCGGAAGATGAGGAAAAGTCCGACACCGAAGAAGAAAAAATTTATTATGAAGCGGAATATATCGCCTCGGAGATTATACGTTTGACTTCTTCGGAAAAAAAGGCAGACGGTACGCCGATACGCTTTGATGATATTGCCATCCTGATGCGTAATATGACGGATCTTGAGGCGTTGACATCCGTTCTTGATCGAGAAGGAATTCCGTCGCAAAGTGAAACCAACAACAATTTTTTTGAGGATCCCGATATTCTTCTTGTTATCTCCTTACTCTCCGTCATTGACAATCCCCGTCGGGACATTCCTCTTGCAGGAACACTTCGCTCTCCGCTTTTCGGGTTTTCCTTTGACGATCTGATCACGATTCGTCACGCCACCGAGTCTGATCTTTCTCTTTTTGATGCGATAGACTCTTACGCGCTTTCCGGCGATTCCCTGCTTCACAAAAAATGTTCCTCCTTTTTGGATGCTCTTCAATATTGGCGCACCAAAGCAACAGCACTCTCGGTAGACAAGCTGATTAAAATGCTTTATCGGGAATTTTCGCTGTTGTCGTTAAACGGAAGTGAAAACAGCCGACTTCTTCGACTATATGAGTATGCTCGTAATTTTGAGGCAAATTCTTTTCACGGGCTTTACAATTTTATCTCGTACATCGGAGAAATTATGGAGAGCGGTGCCAAGCTCGACAAAACCGACGCTGATCTCCATGAAAATGCCGTCAGGATTATTACCATTCATCATTCAAAAGGATTGGAATACCCAGTTTGTTTTCTTTATGGTATGGGAAAAGCCTTTGTCGAGAAAGAAAAGAAAAACAAAATTCAATTTGATAAAATGCTCGGACTCGGAATGTTACTTCACGACAATACAGGTTTTGCTTCTGTCGATACGCCTGTTCGTCGTGCTATCATTGATCGTCGAACCCTTGCATCGCGTGAGGAAGAAATGCGGGTTCTTTATGTTGCTATGACAAGGGCTCGCGAAAGATTGTATTTGACTGCCACAGTAAAAAATCCGGAAAAATTAGAAATCAAAATCCGTAGCTATTTGGAATTTGGAAAAGAATTCGGCATTCGTTCGTCAAACTGTTATCTTGACTGGATTGTCTGTGCACTACGTTCCGATGAAAAGAATGACTGTTACAAAATTGAAAAAATATACAAAAATGTCATCCGCCCGTCGGACAACATACAGAATAACGAAATCATTTCTCAGACGGAGAATACGCTTTCGGAGGATGTGATCCTAACAGATCTTTTCAGAAAACGTTTTTCCTATGAATATCCTTATCGTCATATTTCCTCTTTACCGGCAAAATTGTCGGTATCGGCTCTTTATCCTGCCGTGTTGGACGAAACCGATAACAGTGAGATCGATGCTTTGTCTCTTGAAGATGCTTTCGTATATCCGGAAAGTATTTTGCCAAACGAGCATATAAGCGGTGCCGAAAAAGGAACTGCAACACACACCTTTTTACAATTCTGTGATTTTGACAAAATAGTTTCCTACGGGGTTGCGGAAGAACTGAACCGTTTAAAAGAACAAAAATTTATAGATGAGAAAACCACAAACCTATGCAACATCCGGCAATTGGAAAAATTTTTTCAAAGTGGTCTTTTTTCCCGCATTCGTTCTGCAAGTAATGTATGGAGAGAACAGCGATTTAACATTTTTCTCCCCGCTTCCGACTTTACTCAACTGACACAAAAAGCGGAACAACTTGCCAAGGAAACTATCGCAGTTCAAGGTGTTATCGACATTTTCTTTCAAGAAAAAAACGGTAACCTCATCCTTGTTGATTACAAAACCGATTTTTTGACACAAGAAGAAATAAAACATCCGGAGCTTGCCGCTCAAAAACTCACCGAACGGCATCGGGAACAACTAACCTACTATGCAAAAGCAATCCGCCAAATTTGCGGAAAGAAACCCGATGAAATACTGATCTATTCTCTTCCGCTCGGCAAAACAATTTCATTATAGTCATAACCACCGACTTAGCCGGTAGCTTGCTCAGCCCTATAGGTCATGGTATCGGCAGGGCTAAAAGCCATCTGAAAAGAAGTCTGCTAACCGCAAGCGGTCTCAAGCAACCGCTTATTGTATCATGAAAAACCACCCGCTAAGCGGGTGGTTTTTCATGATACAATAATTAGCGGGGCTAAAAAAACTCTTTTTGGGTTTCTTAACCCCGCCATCGACATTGGTCTTGGTGGTTTGGACCATCGGTTTGCAGAAAAGAGAATCGAAAAGCAAAAACAGCAGACAAAAACAATCTTAATCACGGCAAAAATGTCGGTATGAATTCTGATATTTTTGAGAGTGTGTTAAAAATATCAAGTTTTTTAACTCTCCAATTGTATTTTCTATTATTTTGCATTCTGTGAGGCAATCACATTGACACCTGTTCCGAGAAGATTCTCAATCAAAATGTCCCCGATTTTGACATTATCAGGCGAAACAGACGCGTTGATCATTTTCATGCTTTCAAATAAGAGCTCCTTCGGAATGGGTCTGTCGGTTCTGACTGCCACAACATGACCATTGGCGGTTCGAATTGTTGTTGTCAATGTTCTAGTCGGATGGGTACATTCGTTTTTTGCATACTCAAGACCACGTTTACAAGTATACCCTGTTATCTGTTTAATTTCTTTTTCATCGAGCTCTACAGAAATATCACAGCCACGCGGACAGACAATGCAAGTCAGATTTCTGGTCATTTTGATGCCTCCTCATTCGGAATGATCGCAAAGGACAGTGTATGGTGCTCTCGCCCTGCAAGCAATTTTTTATCCAATTTAATTTTTTCCATTTCACCGGGAGCAAATTTCATTTTCTTTGCCGAGTACAAAAGCTCTTCCCCATCGTGAACGGTAACAGTCGCATTGCGGAACACATCCGCCACACGAAAATACACCTCTGTATCACAAATATCAGAAAGCATTTGCGGTACGGTATACCTCACTCTGCCATCCGTCTCAAGATGTATGGCTGCGTTTCCACTCTGTTTGCCTCCAATATAAGCAGCGGCGGCTCTTCCTGCAATTTCTGCCTCTTCTGATACAAAATCAACAAGATCATGAACATGAAGGACATTCCCGCAAGCAAAAACACCTTCCAATGAAGTTCGACGATTTTGATCGACCACGGCACCGTTTGTTATCGAATCCATTCCGATTCCGGCACCGCGTGTCAATTCGTTTTCCGGAATCAAGCCACAGGAAAGCAAGAGGGTATCACACGAAATATACTGTGCCGTTTCGGGAATCGGGCAACGTCTTTCGTCAACTTTAGCGATGGTGACTCCCTCAACGTGTTCCTTACCGTGAATTTCGGTTACGGTATGGCTCAAAAGAAGCGGGATGTCGAAATCGTGAAGACATTGTTCAATATTGCGGGCAAGCCCGCCCGAATATGGCATCAGTTCACAGACAGCATGTACCTTAGCACCTTCGAGAGTCATTCTTCGAGCCATAATCAGTCCGATGTCACCTGAACCGAGAATCACAACATTTTTTCCCGGCAAATATCCCTTCACATTCACATATTTCTGCGCTGTACCTGCCGTATAAATACCTGCCGGACGCTGTCCCGCTATGTTGAGGGCACCCCGAGGTCGTTCGCGGCATCCCATTGCCAACACAACTGCCTTGGCATGAATGGAAAACACACCGTTGTTACTGTTCATTGCCGTCACGGTCTTATCCGGACTGATATTCAATACCATAGTATCCGTCACAAATTCAATTTCCCGCTCGCGCACCATTTTCTCAAAACGCCATGCATATTCCGGACCGGTCAGTTCTTCTCCGAAACGGTGAAGTCCGAAACCGTTATGAATACACTGTCGGAGAATCCCCCCGAGTGCTGTATCACGCTCCAAAATAATAATATCACGAATACCGCTTTCATACGCACTGACAGCCGCCGCCATACCGGCAGGTCCGCCTCCTACGATGACCAAATCCATTTCTTTTTTCATACTGTCACCTTACTTTGTCTTTCCCACATTAATGTAGGAGCCCTTTCCCGATTTTGTGACACTTTCAAACGAAATTCCAAGTTCCGTGGCTATTAACTCCACAACATGGGGAGAACAGAAACCGCCTTGACAACGTCCCATACCGCTTCTGGTACGGCGTTTTACACCGTCGAGATCTAATGCCGGCGGATTGCGATGGAGTGAATCCACAATTTCTCCTTCACTGATGGTCTCGCATCGACAAATGATACGTCCGTATCTCGGATCCTTGCGGATAATTTCATTTTTCTGTTCGGCACTCATCTCGCGAAATGCGTGCGTCGGTGCACGGTACGGATTAAAGTCAGGATTTTCTTCCATATGTAGCCCGTCCTTTTTCAGGAGAGAAACGACATACTCCGCAATAGCAGGCGACGAAGACAGTCCCGGACTCTCAATACCGGCAACATTGATAAAGCCGTGAAACGGAATTCCGATAATAAAATCACCCGTATTTCCAACAGAACGCAAGCCGCAGAAGGAGGTGATATTTTTACCGCGAGGCACACTGGCAAGAACCTCCTCTGCGTTTTTCATGACACCGGCGATTCCGGCAGCCGTAGTTCTTCGGTCGGTTTTATCTTCTATATTTTCTGCGGTTGGTCCGAACAAAAGGTTTCCATCCACGGTCGGAGTAACAAGAATCCCTTTTCCCATCGCAGACGGTGTGCGGAAAATTGTGTGTTCCACGACATGACCGCATTCCTTATCCATGAGGACGTATTCTCCGCGTCTCGGAATCACATGAATACTGTTGTCTCCTGCCATAGCAGCCACTTCGTCGGAATGAACACCTGCCGCATTCACAATGTACCCCGCTTCGACGGACCTATCATCTGAACTGACAAGAAAGCCATTCGGCGTCTTTTGAATTGATTTTACTTCAAAGTTCCGTATCAACTCCGCCCCATTATCCATTGCATTCCCAACCGCTGCAATGTTCAGCTCGTACGGGCAAACAATCGCCCCGGTCGGTGCCTCCAATGCCCCAATCGCCTTTCCCGATAACGCTGGCTCCATGGAATGAAGCTCCTCAGCGTAAACAATGCGAAGCCCTTTCACACCGTTGCAAATTCCCTGCTCATACAGCTTTCGGATCGTCTTCATATCTTCTTCGTTAAACGCAATAACAAGCGAGCCATTCCGACGATACTTTACCCCGAGTTCATCTGTCACCCGTTCCATCATTTCGGAGCCTATGACATTGAATTTTGCTTTCAAACTCCCCGGTTTTGCGTCAAAGCCGGCGTGTACGATTGCGCTGTTTGCCTTGGTTGCCCCCATCGCTACATCATTTTCTTTTTCTAGAATACAAACTGAAAGACGATAGCGGGTTAACTCTCTGGCAATCAGTCCTCCGACTACGCCTGCCCCGATTATTACAACGTCAAACATTTTTCCTCCTTGAGCGGTTTGAATGCCGCCATTTTATTATCTGTCTTTATCGAATCGCCAACGCGGCGAATGTTCCATTCTTACCGGCAAGCCGGGCAGCAAGTGCATTGGCTTCATCTTTTGAATCTGCCTTGATGGTGTAATAAATTTTAAGCTTCGGCTCAGTGCCGGAAGGACGAACGATAATACCGAGACTTCCTTCAAATACAAATTTTAAAACATTGGATTTCGGCAGGCGGATCGGTTCCGTCTCGTTGTTTTCAAGTGAGCGTTTGATGCTGAGTTGATAATCATTCACAGAAACCAACTTGCGCCCCAAAATTTCCATAGGCGGATTTTCACGGAGAGATGTCATGATTTCAGTCATTTTCTCCATTCCATGGCTTCCCTCAAAAGAGAAACTCTCAACAAAATTGAGATAGGTACCGAATTCGGCGTATAGTTCCTCCATACGATCGGCAAGAGTTTTCCCTTCGGACTTATAGTAGTTTGCCATTTCACAGATCAACACGGATGAGGATACGCCATCTTTATCCCTTACAAATTGTGAACACAGATAACCGTAACTTTCTTCAAAACCAAGAAGATAGTTTTCCGGTTCGCCTTTTTCGACCAAAATAGCAATCTGCTCCCCGATATATTTAAAACCGGTCAGAACATCGACAACGCGGACGCCGTACTTTTTAGCGACTTCGTAAACCATATCGGTGGTCACAATGGTTTTGACAGCCATTGGAGCTTTTGGCATCGTACCGGTAGAAATCTTCCTGCGACAGATATAATCCAAAAGAAGAACTCCCATTTCATTGCCGGAAATCAAACGGTAAGAATCCCCGACCGGAACTGCAGTAC
>CAKSSY010000009.1 GCA_934489945.1 uncultured Eubacteriales bacterium | reverse complement strand
CTTTTAGGGGTCTTTTTTTTCATTTGCCTGTGGAAAACTTTTCCGCAAGCCCAAACGCAGACTCCATTTTCTTATTGAGCCAGTTTTTTTGCCGTTTCCGCCAAAGCCATTTCGGCTTCCTCGGTCACGGGATCCTGTACCCGGGTTTCCAGTGAAACGGTTCCTTCAAAACCGATCTCGCGGAGGGCAGCCGAAAAGTCCGTCCAGTCAATCACACCCTCACCGGGCAGGCGGTGCTGATCGTGCTCGCCGTCGTTATCATGAACATGAAGTGTGCAAAGCCACTCCCTTCCGATCTGACGAACCGCATCGGCAGGAGACACCTTCCATACCGCCGCGTGTCCCGTATCAAGACACATCCTGAAATACGGCGAATGAATCTGCTTCACCAGTGCAAGCGTGTCCTCGGGCTTTGCATAAATCTGCCCGCGAAACGGCATATTTTCCAGACAGATCACCACGCCGCAGGATTGCGCCACCTGTGTCAGACGGCCGAAAAAGTCAGCATTGACCTCCTTTGTCAATTCCTTGTCCTTGTCGCAACCGCCCGTCGGCATAATGGGATGAATCACCATAAAGGAAGAACCGAGAAGTGCCGTGGCATACAGGGATTTCGCCATCTTTTCAAAACGCTCGTCACGATCCTCCTTTGTCGCGTCACGGATCGGGCAACGCCACGGACCGTGTGTCTGAGAAACGCGAATGCCCGTTCCCTCCAGTATGGCACGCTCTCCAATCAATCGCTTTTCAAATTCCGCCTGTGAAAGCGAAAAAAGAGGAGTTTCGGTGTTTACCAACCACTGATAATCCACACAATCATACCCGTGCCGCCGCATCCGCTCGGCACCCTCCTTCAAACCGTATCGGTCAAAATACGCGTTCGATGTAATTCCGATCGTCATTGCAACTCCTCCTTAATATGTGTCAGATGTTAAAAAAATCAACTCCTCGCGATTTCCGAGTCGCGGAATCCGCGTGTTGTTGGAAAGACCTCGGCTCACAAACATTTTGCCTCCGTAAAATCCGCTCGTATAACGTGGAAACAATCCCTGTCCCGGTGCAAAGACACCGTGTCCGAAAAAACGCCACTGTCCGCCGTGTGCGTGACCGGATACAATCAAGTCAATATCCCAATCCTTCAGAAATTTAAAATATTCCGGATGATGAGAAAGCAGAATCCGATACCCAACCTCGGCGCAAAAACCGTCAAGCCAATCGGTTTTCGGCGGCGGTGTTTTGCGGAAGCGTCCCTGTACCCGACCGTCAAATCCCGAGGTGAGACCGCCGATCACAAGATTTCCCGTGCGGACATAGGTATTGTCCAACAGTACCGCACCGGTTGCGGCAATTTCCGCCCGAATATCCCCCGAAGTCCTGAACTCATGATTTCCCAATGAGCAAAAGGTGGGAAATTGCGCCGCACATTCGCGCAGAAACGCGAGTCCCTTTTCGGATTGCGATTCCCCGTGAACCACATCCCCGGGAACGAGAACTGCGTCCGGGGAAGTCGCGACAAGTGCCTCCGCCAGACCCGCGGGACAGGTATTGTGCAGATCGGCAACCACTGCCAGACACAATCCGCGCGGTGCGTTTTCAGGCAGACAAACCGTTCGTTTCTCCATATTTTCCCCCTGCCGTCCGACACGACTTTACATTTTATCCGGCAATGTTTCGTGCGACAATCCGGTAAGACGCAGAATCCGCGCAGCATTTTCGCCGAGAATGGCTGCTTCATCCGCTTCCGGAAGTCCGAGTGAACGAATATAGGAAACAGCCGCCTTCTGATCTCCCCAAGGCGAATCACTGCCGAAAAGAATTTTGTCCGCACCGTGAGCCGTAATCATCCTTCTCGCCTGTTCCGCGTCCAGCCGCCCATTAACAAACGCCGTGTCAAAATACAATGGTTTGCCGACAAGGTACTTCTCTACGTCGTCAAAGAGGTCCAATCCTCCCATGTGTGCGGCAATCAGGTAACGCCCCGACACCTCTCCGAGTACATGATTCAGCATTTCGGGCGTACAGTGAAGCGGCTTCGGCATCCCGAGATCGTTTCCCGCATGAACCACGGAGTATAGCTCCAACTCCTCCGCTTTGCGGAGAATCCGCAGACTTTTCGGAGAATCAATCCCGCATTTCTGAAATTCCGGGTGGAGCTTGATTCCGACAAACCCGTTCTCGGCAAGCCCCTCCAAAATTCCTTCCGCATCCTCGTTGTCGGGATGAAGCGTCCCAAAAGAGAGAATTCCGTTCCCGGACACCTCTTTCGCATAGCGGTTGATGGTTGCCGTCTGCGTCGGCTTTGTAGCAATGGGCAAAACCACCGAAAGACCAATCCCCGCCTCCGCCATGGAAACACGAAGTCCGTCTGCCGTTGCGTCGGTGTATGCCATCGGTAAAAAACCGGAATATTTCCGGATTCCTTCCTTCAGCACTTTCAGTATCGGCGAAGCTATAGAAGAGGGGAAAATATGTGTATGAAAATCAATCATCATAACCGGAAACCTTCTTTCACAATGTTGAGGTATCCGCAAAGCATACCTTCTTTTCCGTAATTTTTCATTCAAACAGGTTTATTATACACGAATTGCGCGTATTTGTAAAGACAGATAGAAAAAATCGGTAAAATTCGGACAAATCTTTCGTTTCCGCCGATTGACTTCCTGCCGCTTGTGTGGTAAAATAAAAAAACGACAAAAATCAACATGAAAGGCTGTCGGTGGATCATATGACACTCGATAAACTTCCCGTCGGAAAAAACGCCGTTATCACCAAGGTAGGGGGAGAAGGTGCCCTCCGCTGTCGTCTGCTGGATATGGGACTCATTCCCAAAACTCACCTCGTCATCAAAAAGATTGCCCCTATGGGAGACCCCATTGAACTTTATCTGCGGAATTATTCGCTCACCCTGCGCCTGGAAGATGCCATGAAAATCGAAGTAGTTCCCGAGGAGACGTCAAAGGAGGAAAAAACCGTATGATTTTTGCACTTGTGGGAAATCAAAACTGCGGAAAAACCACCCTGTTCAATCAACTCACAGGTTCCAATCAGCATGTCGGCAACTTCCCCGGTGTCACCGTTGACAGCAAATCCGGAGAAATCCGCGGTCGGAAAAACTGTTCCGTCGTCGACCTGCCCGGCATCTACTCCATCCGCCCCTATACCAATGAAGAAGTCGTCACCCGCGATTTCATCATCAATAATAAACCGGACGGGATTATCAACATCGTGGATGCCACCAATATCGAACGGAATCTCTATCTGACGCTTCAACTTGCCGTTATGAGCGTACCGATGGTTGTCGCGCTGAATATGATGGATGAAGTACGTGCCAACGGCGGTTCTGTCAAGGTAGAAAAGTTGGCAACCAGACTCGGTGTTCCCGTCGTCCCGATCAGTGCCGCGAAAAACGAAGGAATTGAGGAGCTGATTGAAACCGCCGTGCAGACAGCCAAAAACCGTGTTTTGCCAACCGTACGCGATTTCTGTGACGGAGGTCCCGTCCACCGTTGTATCCATGCCGTCTCGCATCAGATCGAGGATCACGCCAAGTCAATCGGCATTTCGCCGCGCTTCGCCGCCACCAAGCTGATTGAAGGCGACAACGACATTGCAAAACTGCTGGAACTTTCGGAAAACGAACAAGAACTGATCGAACACTCGATTCTGGAAATGGAGACCGACGAAGGACTTGACCGTAACGCCGCGATTGCCGCTATGCGTTACCGCTTTATCGAAAACGCCTGCAAGGATACCGTAGAACATCCGCGTGAGAGCCGTGAGTATCAGCGTTCGGTCAGGATCGACAAGATTCTCACGGGAAAATATACCGCCATCCCTGTCTTTATCGGTATTATGGCACTTATTTTCTGGCTGACATTCGATGTAATCGGCGGAACCCTTTCAAAACTTCTGGAGATCGGCATTGCGGAACTTTCCGCTCTTGCGGATCGCGGACTGACCGCCTACGGAATCAACGCTGTCGTTCACAGTCTTGTGATTGACGGCATTTTCGGCGGTGTCGGAAGCGTTTTGTCCTTTCTTCCCATTATCGTCGTGCTGTTTTTCTTTCTCTCGATTCTGGAGGACACGGGCTATATGGCGCGGGTCGCATTCGTCATGGACAAACTGCTCCGTAAGATCGGACTCTCGGGCAGAAGCTTCGTCCCCATGCTGATCGGCTTCGGATGCTCGGTTCCCGCCATCATGGCATCCCGTACACTTTCCAGTGAACGGGATCGTCTGATGACCATCATGCTCACACCATTTATGAGTTGTTCGGCAAAAATTACGATTTACGCTTTCTTTTCCTCCGTGTTTTTCCCGCAACATAAGGCACTCGCCATGATTCTTCTGTACATCACGGGAATCGTGGTCGGCATTATGGTGGCACTTGTGTTCCGCCTCACAAAATTCCGCGGCAAGCCGGTTCCTTTCGTAATGGAACTTCCGAATTACCGACTTCCCTCCGCCAAAAGCGTCCTGATGCTGATGTGGGATAAGGCAAAAGACTTCCTGCAAAAAGCATTCACCCTTATCTTCGTGGCAACTCTCGTCATCTGGTTCTTGCAGACGTTTGATGCCCGTTTCAATGTTGTCACCGAAAGCTCGGACAGTATGCTCGCCTACATAGGACGCTTCCTCGCTCCCGTGTTTGCTCCGCTCGGCTTTGCCGACTGGAGAGCCTCCACTGCCCTCATTTCGGGCGTAACGGCAAAAGAGGCTGTTGTCAGCACCATCGAGGTTCTCCTCGGAGATGCCGCCCTCACCGCCATCTTCCCCACAACACTGTCCGCGATCAGCTTCCTCGTGTTCACCCTGCTCTATACACCGTGCTTCGCCGCAATCGCCACCGTCAGAAGGGAGACCGCCTCGTGGAAAACCACGGCGGGAATTGTGGCATTGCAATGCGGTGTAGCATGGCTCTGCGCGTTTCTCACCTATCAACTCGGCAGACTGATTTTCTGAGCAATCAATGGAAGGAGAATTTATGTCATTGTCCGATTATTTGATTCTTGCCGCCGTCGGTGTATGGTTTATCTCTGCCCTTCTCTTCCTGTTACACCCCAAAAAGAAAAACGGATGCGGCAGTTGCCACGGTTATTGCTCCGGTTGTCGGCATTGCACGCCGAACGATAAAAAAGAAAAAAATGAAAGAGGTTTCCATGAGTGATATTAAAAATCCGGAACTTGCCCCATCCGGCAAGGATAAAATCGATTGGGTAAAATCCTATATGCCGGCTCTCGGTGCCATCCGCCGCAATTATGAGAGAAGAAAACCCTTCGCCGGCATGAAAATTGCCATGTCCATTCACCTTGAAGCAAAGACCGCCTATCTCGGTCTTGTTCTGCGTGCGGGAGGTGCCGAGGTGCACATGACCGGATGTAATCCGCTCTCCACACAGGACGACGTTGCCGCCGCCCTGGTCGCCGAAGGAATCAATGTCCACGCTCGCCATGGCGTTTCGGCAGAAGAGTATGCCACGCACTTAAAAGCCACACTCGCCTGCGTCCCCGATCTCATCATCGACGACGGCGGCGACTTCACTTCGCTCCTCCACGGAGCGTGCCGGGAATACGGCAGAAATCTCATCGGCGGATGCGAAGAGACAACCACCGGCATCCATCGTC
This sequence comes from uncultured Eubacteriales bacterium, assembly GCA_934489945.1. Taxonomy (GTDB): domain Bacteria; phylum Bacillota; class Clostridia; order Oscillospirales; family CAG-272; genus RGIG8775. Next base: position 30,541 of record CAKSSY010000009.1, on the reverse strand, counting down.
TGCGTGCCCGTGAAGCGGCAGGCAAGCTCAGTTACCCTATGATCGATGTCAACGATGCCGACTGTAAACACCTGTTTGATAATCGTTACGGCACAGGACAGTCAACCCTTGACGGCATCATGAACACCACCAATCTCGTCATTGCCGGAAAGACCGCCGTTGTAGCGGGCTATGGTTGGTGCGGACGCGGTGCCGCGATGCGCCTTGCGGGGATGGGTGCCAATGTCATCGTCACCGAGATCGACCCGATCAAAGCAACCGAGGCAATGATGGACGGCTACCGTGTAATGACAATGGATGAAGCCGCACCGCTCGGTGATCTGTTCCTTACACTCACTGGGATGCGCGACGTAATTGTCACCCGCCACTTTGAGAAGATGAAAGACGGCGTTCTGCTCGCAAACAGCGGACATTTTGATGTGGAAATCAACCGTCCCGAACTTGAAGCACTGTCGGTATCGCATCGTGAACGCAAACCGAATATTGTCGGCTACACGATGAAAGACGGCAGAGTCCTCAATCTGCTTGCCGAAGGGAGGCTTGTCAATCTCGCGGCAGGCAACGGACACCCCGCCGAGATCATGGATATGTCATTTGCCATTCAGGCAAAAAGTCTTGAATTTCTTGTTGCGAATCGCGGAAAGCTGGAGAACAAACTCTACAGCGTCCCGCATGAAACCGACCTTGAGGTAGCGCAAATCAAACTGGCTTCCATGGGCGGCAAAATTGATGTTCTCACACCCGGACAAATCGAATATCTTTCCGAAATGGAATAACCGAGACAGAGCAAAATCAATTTCAAAAATCGGGTTGCGGAATAAAATCCGCAACCCGATTTTTCCGTAAAGGAATCGAAACATTCATTTTCGCTTTTTTTCCGCCCGATGATGATTAACCGCCACCGCGCGCGTCTGTCCCCTCGGTACCGACCGGAAGGCGAACACCACGAGAGACAGAAACCCGATCATGCCCGAAAAAACCGACGGCAACATCAAAAAGAACGCACTGAACACGCCGATTCTCACACAAAATTCCGTAAACGCCGTCAGTGCTGCCGGAAACAAAAAACCGAGAATCAGATCGGCAATCAGAATCATAGCGGCAATCACGCCCAGCCCGCGAAGTCCCGAACGGATATCCGAGCGGCTGATCTCCATATGGATCACCACCATAAACGAAAAAACAAGACAAATCCAGAATCGGGGATCGGCAAAATTTCCGCCGTCAAAAAGTGCCGTCGCCATACCGCCCAGACACGAGGCAACACCTTGCAGCGTCATGGTTCCGACACCGACTTGCGCCGCCATCCGCCCATAAACGTCGGGAACCAAAAGCCACAAAAGAAAAATCACAGCCATTCCGCCGGCAAGAATCGGAGAAATTCCGATAAAATAATTTCCGATCTGATGATAGAGATTGGTTTTGTAGTAGGTGTGTTCCACATAACCGAGTGTCCGTGAGCGGCGATCGGTGTTGACCAGTTTCATTCTGGTAATGGTGTGTCCGAACAAAAGACACATCAGCGCATGTGACAACTCGTGAATCGGAGTACCGACAAATCCCGTAATTCGTACAATCGGGAATGCGGCATCGCCGCAGGCATCGTAAAAGCACTTGTTGCAGAAGGAAATAAACATTCCGCACAGAATGACAAATCCAAACACAAAGACCATCTGTACAAAAAAGCTCTCCGCAATCACAATCATCCGCTCACCTCCTTTTCTTAACAGTATAGCGGAAAAAGAAAATAAAGTCAACTATATTCTGAATTTTACTCTGCCAAACACGCAGAAAAATCCGATCACCAACACCGCGCACAGGCAAACCGCCCCTCCGATAAGCAAGGAAAACAAGGAAGAGAAACGGCAAAAGCTCTTCACGGCAAAAATCAACAGAACTGAAGCCGCCGCCCCCACATAAGTTCGCAGAACCGGCAGGTAAAAAACGAGCGGAGACATTCGCAAAAGCCGACCTGCCACAAACGGCATGAACGCCGAATACCATAACACCCGAACAGCAAACGAAATAACGGCAAGTCCGAGAATTCCGGTATCGGTAAAAGCGGCGAGTGCAAGTGCCGCCGCCGTTCCGAACAACGAGCCACCCGCGCAAAGCAAAGAAATACGTTTCAGACGGTCCATTACCACGGCAAGATTAAAGATCGGAAGGGTTGCGGCAACCGATAGAATCGGCAGAATAGCAAACACCGTAAGGAGCCGTAAAAGCGGCGTGTTCTGTTCACCAAGCCAGAAATCGAAAAACTCCCGCAGGAATCCGACCGTTAAAGAAACTCCTACCAGCGCGAAAAAGCCGACTAACTTTTCTCCCTTCACCACATCGCGTCCAAGATCCTTTCTTTCCCCCTTGGCAAATTGCCTTGCCGCCGTAGGGATAAACGTTCCCGCCAGCATCGCCATCACGCCGCCAAAAAAACGGGATGCCGTAACCGCAACCGAGTAAACACCCGCATCGGCAGCACCGTAAAAAAGATTTGCCAGAATCAGGAACGCACCCGTTGAGAGCCATCCGCCGAGTTCGTTCACCGAATACCATACACCCGAAGCCAATACCCTTTTCAGACAGGAAAAGGAGATTCCCTTTTTGATGGGAAACAATTCCGGAACCAACCACTTTGCCATAAAAAGGCGGATCGCCGCTCCCGTCAGGGACGATGCCAGAACCGCCGCCCCCACACTGACGATTGAAACCGGAAAGGTCCCGCCCAATAAAAACCAGAGCAAAAGAGCCTTAACCGCCACCGCCGCCAATTCCTGTGCCGCCCGGAAATCCAGACGATTGGACACCGTGTACGCGGCACCGAAAACCGCCGTAAGTGCGTCCGTAAAACCCGCGGCAAAAATCAAAGTCAGAAAAAGTCGTATCTGCCCTGTCATACCCGCCGGAATATCGAAAAACGAATCGCAGAACACGATCAGGAGAGTCACCGGAATTGACAAAATCAGCAAAAGTCCGCGTTCTGCCCGAAAAACGGCAGAAAAATACCCTCCCGCGCTTTCGACTCTGCCGCCAGCCATCTCCACAGCAATGTAACGTGCCGCAGTCGAGTTAAGCAGACCGGTCAAGAGTCCCGTAATTGCGACCGCCTCCAACGCAGTCGGATAAAAGCCATAAACCTCTACGCCGAGTCGTCCGATCAGAAACGGCGTAAGAAAAAAAGCGATTCCCGCCGAAATCAAATGCGAGAATCCTCCGACGACCAGATTGAAACTGCGCTTTCCCTCGCGCACCCGACGAGGTGCGGTAATTTTGTCCATGCCGACTCCTCCCGACGAAAATCTCTTTCTTCTATTCTTGCCTCCTTTCCGCCGTTTTATTTACAAATGATGCAAAACAAACGGCTGTCGCAAGCGGAAAATCCTTTGCAACAGCCGTATTTTTCGTCACCTTCTTTTGAGTTTTCCGATGACTCTGCCCCCGCACCAAACGCTCTGAAAATCCTTGAGCATAATGTCTCCGTAGTCTTTGTTGAGCGAAATCAGCCTGTCTCCGCCGTAAATCTTGAAATAACCGTTGCCATCCAGCATAAAGATGGCAGGTTCACCAACCTCCACACTGTCACAGTCGGAAACAAGCAGAATGTCACCGTCGTGATACTTCGTCTCCATACTGTTTCCGCTGATTTTAAGAGCAAAATCCGCCTCAGCGGTACGCGCATTGTCGGAAATGTAAATTTCCTCGCCCTTGCTTTCGTCCAAAAACTCTCCGATGCCGGCAGAAACCGGAAGATCATAGAGCATAATCGGACGTTTTCCGAGATGCGCCCCCTCTTCGGAAGATTCCATACGACGGCGCAATTCTTCGGGCGTCAACACCTTCGCCTTTCCCTTCGAGGTTCCCGTATATTCCGAGCAGGTCACACGTTGCAGCTCCTTGTCCACGACCAGTGCACAAAGTTCTCTGCCATGCGTGTCGAGCCGACGATAGTTTTCGATCAGACGGATCTCACCGTCCTCAAGAGTAAAATTATTGTTGTTCTCGGGAACGCCTCTCACAATGTAGTCCAACGAGCATCCGAGAGCATTGCAGATTGACAGGATATTGGACAACTTCGGGGAATCGCTGATTCCGGCAAGAATTTTGCTGAGAGTACCGAGCGGAATCCCCGTCATATCCGCCAGCATCTCATTGGTGATTTTCCGTTCACTTTTGATCTTTTTGATTCGATCCATATAATCCATACCGATTTCCTCCCGAAAGATGATTTCAGACAGATTATAACATATTTTTTCCTGTTTGTAAAGAGCTTTTCCAAATTTAATTCCAAAATCGGAAAACTTTTTTCAATTTCAAGTCATGGAATTCCCATACAGACTTTGACAGCAAGCTCCGCAAGATGAACCTTCCAGTCGGAAAACCAATCGCGAAGAAGCAAAAACGCCGCAAACAGGCACACAAAGATCAGAAAACGACTGAAAATCACGCGACAGAACCAAACCAAATGCGTTCTTTTCATGCCGCCACCTCCGACCTATTTTATGCCGCGGGAGTCTTAAGATATAACCGTAAACGCACGGTCAAGCGCGTCCGCCAGCAGAGAGGAAACGCGTGCGGTAATCACATCGCTTTCCTTGGGTGCGACAAAAAAACTGCGTCCGTTCTCCAACACTGTACGCAAATCCCGTCCCACATCGGCAATCCCCGCCTGTTCCAGAACGTCCCAAACCAATGTGGAAGATTCCACCACCGTCGGAACACCGAGCGAGATCACCGGAACCCCGATTGTTTCGTCGTTGATCGCCTTGCGCTCGTTGCCGATTCCGGACCCCGGTTCAATGCCGCTGTCACAAAGCTGGATCGTAGTTCCCAAGCGCGCCGAGGAACGCGCGGCAAGCGCGTCGACCGCTACCACAAGATCCGGACGCACGTTTTCCGCCGCACCGCGTACCAGCTCCACCGTTTCAATTCCCGTCTGCCCGAGAACACCGGGAAAAAGTCCCGAAATCTCACAACGTCCCACCGTGTCGTAAAGACCCTCGTCAAGCCCGCGCAAATGCCGTGTAACGTTCAACTTCCGTACCGTTTGCGGACCGATGGCATCCGGAGTAATTTCCTCGTTGCCAAGTCCCGCGATCAAAACCGAAAACTCTCTGTCGGGCATTCTGCCGCAAAGTCCCGCACAAAGTGTTCGTATCTCATCGCCAAGAAGGGATGCCAGCCTGTCCGCATCCGTGTCCGACAGATTCCGGATTGCACCGCAGGTTATCGTCACATAGTTTCCCGTCGGTTTGCCCAAAAGCGTGCTGTGACCTTTCTCACGGATTGCAAGACGCTGAACAGAAAACCCATCTTTTTCTTCCTCCCGGCAAATTTCTCCGAATATCTCCTCCGGTAGCACTCCGGCACCGATCCGCTCACACGCAAGGTCCGTTCTCGTAAATTCTTTCGTTTTTCTTCACCCTTTCCGCATTTTCCGTTAGTATGCCCCTCAAGAAAATTAACATTCCCACGCTTGATTTTTTTGAGAAAAAAACGTATACTGGTTTTGTAAATTCATAAACCTTTTTGTTGTTCATATTGTCCATTTTTTTCTTTCCGAATTGTGCAAATGTCCAAAAATTGATTTTGTTGAGTAGAAAATATTGATAAAATCGGGGTTCCATGCTATAATGATTTGAATGACTTTCGATGTTGCCGGATGATGAAGGCAGTTTCGCAAAATCGTCATATCATGATGAAACGGAAAGGTAAGCTGATGGAAAATGGTTTCAGAGCCGTTTCTCTTAATTTGAAAACGGCAAAATCAGCAGATTCCAACTTCCAACGGGAACGGGAACCTCTGATTGCCGAATTTGTCGGCACGGCGTTGCCGGACACGCTCGGAACTCAGGAATGTGAAGCCTTTTGGCGCGAACGGCTCGACGACGTTCTCGCTCCGCACGGATATGTGCGTGCGCAGGCGGTTCCTTCGGACGGTGTGACCAAAAATTATATGTGGTATCGCCCGCAAAGTCTTGAGCTTGTCGATTCCGGTGTCTTTTGGCTTTCAGAAACGCCGGACATTTCCTCAAAGGGATTCGGATCCCGGTTCTTTATTTCCTGTTGCTATGCCGAATACCGTATCCGTGCAACCGGCGCACGGTTTCTGCATTTTAATACACATCTGAATGTTGACTCGGAGGAAGTCCGGAGGAAAGAACTGACGGTTCTTCTGCCCCGGATGCGCGGACTGTGCAAGGACCGCGAACTTCCCGCCATCCTGACCGGAGACTTTAATTCGGAACCCGATTCGGAGATTTATAAATCCGTTTGTGCCGAGTTGACCGATGTAAGAATCGTTGCCCCGGTCACGACCGCAATCGGCACTTTCAATGATTTTTGCGACAAGATGCCCTATTGCGGAATTATTGATTACTGCTTCGTCACAGAAGGAATTGCGGCGAAGAAATACGCTGTTTTCGATAAATTGCACGGAAAATTGATCTCCGACCATAACGCCGTAATTCTTGACCTTGCTGTCAGCTCCCGATAAGCGGACACGCTGTCAAAAAATATATTTCTTTTTATATTTCAGGAGGATTATCAAACTATGATAAAACGGATCACAGCTTTCGTTTTGTGTGCCATCATGGTTCTTGCCTGCTTCGTTTCCTGCGGCAGTAAGATCAATGCAGATAACCGCGGTGCGTACATCACCATGTATCTTGCCGACCGTGTTTATGATTATGACCCGGCAAATTCCTATAATAACGATTCGGCACTGAAGGTCATGAGCCTTCTCTTCATGCCGCTGTTCCGTCTTGATTCGGACGGTAAAGTCAAAAAGGAACTCGTCAGTGACTACACCATTAAGGAAGACACAAACAACCACGAGTATAAAATGACCATCACTCTCAAACCATCCTATTGGAGTGACGGCACACAGATTTCCGCGAACGATGTCGTATTCGCATGGAAGCGGATTCTGGATGTGGAAGCTACCAGTGAAGCTGCTCCCCTGCTTTATCCGATCAAGAATGCGAAAGCCGTCAAGGAGGGAGATCTTTCCATTGACGCTTTGCAGATTTACGCCATCAATACTACATCCCTTGAGATTTTCTTTGAGGAAAAATTGGATGCTAAGGGCAAACCCGCGATTGACTACGACGGCTTCATCCGAAATCTGACAAGCTATGCGCTGGTTCCGTTGCGTGAAATCATTGTATCGAGAACCGCAGACTGGGCAAAGAAACCTGCCACCATGGTGTGTAGCGGACCGTTTATGATTCGCAGAACCTCCTATGAGGATGCCAATAATAACCTGCTTCTTGAAAGAAATCCCTACTACCTGAGAAATAAGGAGAAGGACGCACTTGATAAATCGGTCATTCCCTATCGTCTGGTCGTTGATTATACCAAATCAGCAGACGAGATTATGACCGCATATGAAAACGGTGAAATTTTTTATGTTGGTGAGATTCCGCTCTCCTATCGTGAAGAATATAAGGATAAAGCCAAGATCACCGATGCTCTTTCCACTCATACCTACTACCTGAATGAAAATGCCGAGATCGGCGGCACCAAATTGTTTGCCATCAAGGAAGTCCGTGAGGCACTTTCCCTTGCCATTGATCGTCAGGCAATTGCCGATGAAGTGGTATTTGCCAAGGCAGCTACTGCATTGATTCCTTACGGCGTGTTTGAGACCGATTCTGCCAAGAAACAGTTCCGTAAAGTCGGCGGCGATATCATTTCCGGCACTGCAGATCTCTCCGCGGCAAAAGCAAAGTTGAGTGCTGCAGGGATTACCGCCTCTCAGTACAGCTTCAAAATCAGTGTTCCCGCTTATGATGCCGTTCATGTCCTGATTGCCGAAAAGGTGGCAGAAGCATGGAACGCACTCGGATTCAGAGTTACAGTCGATAAAGTCAAAGTAATCGTCAATGATGACATCGGAACCACCAATGAAGTTCCCACTGATATTCGTGATGACATCTTCCTTGAGAAATTCATGGTTGGCGATTATGAAGTTGCAGGTGTGGATCTGATCTCCTATAGTACCGATGCATTTGGAATTCTTTCCAATTTTGCCCTTGGGTTCTCGGGACAGGCAATGAATATGGGCTTGAAAGACGAAAACGGTCAGCCGTATTACGTTCTCTCCAAACATATTACAGGTTATGAAAACACCGAATATGACGCCTTGATCGAAAAAATCAACGAAACGGTTTCGCTCAGCGAAAGAGCAAGCCTGTTGCACGAGGCAGAGGCAAAAATCCTTGCCGATATGCCTGTCATTCCGATCCTGTTCAATGAGGATGCCTACCTGATAAGCAAAGATCTCTCCGGCACAAAGAGCACTTACTACGGAACCCGAATCTTCAACAGTACGAAACAGAAGAACTGGGAATCCTATGTTCCGGAAGAATAATCCGAAAAAGTAAAAAGGGGCTGTTAAAAACATCAAGTTTTTAACAGCCCCTCAAAAATGCCGGAACCCTGACCGACATTTTTGAGGCGATCTTAGTCGTTTTTGCCTCTGTGACTTTGTTTTTTCGATTTTCTTGGCGGCAAAACGGCGGCTGAAAGCCGCTGGGACCAAAGTCGTCGGGGTGTTAAAAAACTCATTTTGAGTTTTTTAACACCCCTTTTTTGCCGATAAACTTATTTCTCACCATAACGCACCGCAAATATAAAAACACTGTTGCATTTTCTTGGACAAAAGGAGCATCGGAAAGGAAATTCACGATTTGTAAATCACGACAAGACCTACCCCGCCGACTGTTGCCCCTGTATTCCGCCTTTTGCAAAACGACAGGAAGGGCTGACGCAAGATGCGTCAGCCCTTCCTGTATATGCGATTCGTGTAGCAACAACAGTTCAGATCAATACATACCGCCCATACCGCCGTTCATGGGAGCGGCAGCGGGTGCGGGATTCTCTTCCTTCTTGTCGGCAACAACAGACTCTGTGGTAAGAATTACGCTGGCAATCGAAGCGGCGTTCTGAAGAGCGGAACGTGTCACCTTGGTGGGATCCACAATGCCGGCACTCATCATGTCGCAGTAAACTTCATTGTAAGCATCAAAGCCGTAACCAACCTTGCCGGAGTTCATGATTTTATCGACAATCACACCGCCGTCAAAGCCTGCGTTTGCGGCAATCTGACGAACCGGCTCTTCAAGTGCCTTGAGAACAATCTTGACACCGGTCTTTTCGTCGCCTTCCACGCTATCCATCAGCTTGGCAACCTCGCCGATGACATTGAGGTAAGCCGTTCCGCCACCTGCAACAATGCCTTCCTCCACAGCTGCACGGGTTGCGTTAAGAGCATCCTCAATGCGGAGTTTCTTTTCCTTCATCTCGACCTCAGTAGCGGCACCGACCTTGATGACGGCAACACCGCCCGCGAGTTTGGCAAGTCTTTCCTGCAATTTCTCACGATCAAAATCGGATGTGGTGGTCTCAATAGCGGTGCGAATCTGAGAAACACGAGCCTTGATAGCATCGGAGTCACCCGCACCGTCGACAATAATGGTATTGTCCTTGTTCACCTTAACCTGCTTTGCATGACCAAGCTGTGCCATTGTGGTGTCTTTGAGTTCCAGACCCAGTTCGGAGGAAATCACCTCGCCGCCGGTCAGGATAGCAATATCACGAAGCATTTCTTTTCTTCTGTCGCCAAATCCGGGAGCCTTTACGGCAACGCAGGAGAAGGTTCCGCGCAGTTTATTCAGAACCAAAGTGGTAAGAGCCTCGCCCTCAACATCCTCGGCAATGATTACGAGCTTCTTGCCCGCCTGGACGATCTGGTTAAGAAGTTCCAGGATTTCCTGAATGTTGGAAATCTTCTTGTCGGTAATCAGAATGTAAGCATCGTCGATAACGGCTTCCATCTTGTCCATATCGGTTGCCATATAGGGAGAAAGGTAGCCGCGATCAAACTGCATACCTTCCACAACCTCGGAGTAGGTGTCGGCGGACTTGGATTCCTCCACGGTAATAACGCCGTCGGAGGTAACCTTTTCCATCGCATCCGCAATCAACTGACCAATCACTTCGTCGCCCGCGGAAATGGTTCCGACACGCGCGATATCTTCCTTGCCGTTCACAGGTTTGGAGTTGGCGACAAGGCTTTCCACAGCACGATCAACAGCCTTCTTGATGCCCTTGCGAATGACCATGGGATTGGCTCCTGCGGTCACGTTTTTCATGCCCTCACGGACAAATGCCTGTGCCAACAGTGTAGCGGTGGTTGTGCCATCGCCGGCGGCATCGTTGGTCTTGGTGGCGACTTCCTTCACGAGCTGTGCGCCCATGTTTTCCGCCTCGTCCTCAAGTTCAATTTCCTTGGCGATGGTAACACCGTCATTGGTGATAAGAGGAGAACCGTATTTTTTGTCAAGAACGACATTGCGTCCCTTCGGACCAAGTGTAATTTTCACTGTGTCGGCAAGTTTGTCAACGCCTCTCAGAAGTGCGTTTCTTGCCTCAATTCCGTAAAGTATATCCTTTGCCATGATTGTTTCCTCCTGAAAAATTATTCTACGATTGCGAGAATGTCGCCCTGACGGACGATTGTGTACTCGGTACCGTCACATTTAACTTCGGTGCCGGAGTACTTGGAAGCGATGACCTTGTCACCGACCTTCACGTTCATCTGGATGGTGTTGCCCTTCTCATCCTGTCCGCCGGGACCGACAGCCACAACCTCAGCAATCTGCGGCTTTTCCTGTGCGGAAGCGGTAAGAATGATACCGGTCTTGGTTTTTTCCTCGGCTTCAGTTGCCTTCAGAACAACTCTGTCTGCAAGCGGTTTGATCGTCATTTGAAAAATCCTCCTTCAACTTTATGTGGAAAAATTTTTTGATTTTTTGTCCGTGTTGGCACTCATTGATTCCGAGTGCCAACATTGTTTATTATAGAACATTTTTTCAAAAAATCAAGAGTTTTTTTCACATTTAACATTTATTTAACATTTCCACATAAATCCGTTTCTTTTTCCATAGACTGGTATAAAAAAGGAGGGTTCCAACATGGCGGAATCGCTCACAGATTTTCTGACAGGCACCATCCTGCCGCTTTTTCTGTTGATTGCCGGCATTTTTTACGGAATACGTCTGCACTTTTTTCCGTTCACATATCTGCCCGTCATTCTGCGGGTGCTCGGCAGAAAGAATCCCAAAAGCGGAGTTTCCCCCTTTCGTTCGCTCTCGCTGGCACTTGCGGGAACTCTTGGCGTCGGCAACATTGTCGGCGTAGCATCCGCCGTCTCCATGGGCGGTGCGGGAGCGGTTTTCTGGATGTGGGTCAGTGCCATTCTGGCGATGTTGCTGAAGTATGCCGAGGTCTTTCTCTCACAGCGTTACCGACACCGTACAGGAAACGCATGGCATGGCGGTGCCCCATATTATATAAAGGAAGGGCTTTCCGCACACGGGTTTCCGCGACTCGGAACCATTCTTTCAATCGCATTTTGTGTGCTCTGTATCGCCGATTCCTTCACAACCGGATGCAGTATCCAATCGGCGGCAGTGGCAAGATCTTTGCAGGGCGTGATAGGATTTCCCCCCTTCCTTTGCGGACTGCTTTTAGCAATTGCCTGTTTCCTTCTGCTAATTCGGGGAACCAATGCCGTATTGCGTGTAACCGATCTTCTTGTGCCTCTCATGTGCGGGGGCTTCCTTTTCCTTTCGATAATCTGTATGGCAGCAAGACCGCATGAGATTCTTCCCGCACTTGGAAAAATCTTTCGGGAAGCCTTCACACCGCAAAGCGCGACGGGCGGCGTGTTCGGTTTCTTTCTTTCACGCGCGGTCCGCTTCGGCACCATGCGCGGACTGCTCTCAAACGAGGCGGGATGCGGCACCTCCCCCTTTGCTCATGCCGCTGCCGATGCCGATAGTCCCGTGGAGCAAGGATTTTTCGGGATTTTTGAGGTCTTCGTTGACACGATACTGCTCTGTACCGTTACCGCCGTCGTCATCATTATGAATCCCGCCGGAACCTCGGCGTTTCCCGACAATCCGGTCATGGCAGCAATCCGCGCCTATTCTTCCGTTTTTCGCGGTGCGGCTTCAGAGGCGATTGAAGTCTTTCTTGCCTTCAGCGTTCTCTGTTTCGGTTTTGCCACACTCCTGTGTTGGGCACACTACGGACTTGAGTGCGTCCGCTGGCTGTTCGGAAACCGCAAAGGGGTGCGGCTATCCTATATTTTTACGTTTTCTGCCGTCATATTTCTCGGTGCCGTCGCCGCACCTCAGTTTCTTTGGAATTTTGCCGACCTCACCATCGCACTTATGCTCTTCCTCCATGTCCCGATCCTGTGCTTTTTCTCCGACGAGGTGCGACGGGAAACTCTCTCCTATTTCCCGATTTTAACACCAAACAAGAAAAGAATCCGGGAATTTACAAAATCCCCTTGATTTTTTTGACCGTTTGGTGTAAAGTATAATAGTAAAAATTTATGATGTGTGCGTCGGACATTGCGGTTTCCGCAGAATTCTCTCCCGCACAAAGAAAGGATGCAGTATGTTAGTATCAGCAAAGGAAATGCTCACCAAAGCAAAGGCAGGCAAGTATGCCGTCGGTCAGTTCAATATCAACAACCTTGAATGGACAAAGGCAATTCTCCAGACCGCACAGGAGATGAATTCTCCCGTCATTCTCGGTGTTTCCGAAGGCGCAGGTAAGTATATGTGCGGCTTCAAGACCGTTGCTGCCATGGTCAAGAGTATGATTGAAGAACTGAACATCACCGTTCCCGTTGCCCTTCACCTTGACCACGGTACCTATGAAGGTGCCAAAAAGTGCATTGATGCCGGATTCTCTTCCATTATGTTCGACGGCTCCAAGTATTCCATTGAGGAAAATATTGAAAAAACCAAGGAACTTGTAGAAATCACCAACCGGCTCGGTCTCTCACTTGAGGCAGAAGTCGGTGCTATCGGCGGTGAAGAGGACGGCGTGATCGGCGGCGGTGAGATTGCCGATCCCAAGGAATGTAAGATGATTGCCGATTTGGGCGTCACCATGCTTGCCGCCGGCATCGGTAATATTCATGGTAAATATCCCGCCAACTGGCCGGGTCTTCACTTTGACACCCTTGCCGCCATTCAGGAAGTGACAGGCACTATGCCTCTCGTCCTTCACGGCGGTACAGGCATCCCCGCCGATATGATCCGTAAGGCAATTTCGCTCGGCGTTTCCAAGATCAACGTCAACACCGAATGCCAACTTGCCTTTGCCGCCGCCACAAGGAAGTATGTGGAAGAGGGTAAGGATCTTGTAGGAAAGGGCTTCGACCCCAGAAAACTCCTGGCTCCCGGTGTAGAAGCCATCAAGGAAACCGTAAAAGAAAAGATTGAACTGTTCGGTTCTGCAAACAAGGCTTAACTCACACATCATTTGCGGAGGTTTTGACTATGAAGATTGCGGTCTGTCTGTTATTGACCATTGTTCTTCCGTTCATGTCCGTATTTCGTCCCGATACCGATCCTGCCGGGACAACAACAGCTCCGGAAAGCGAAACCGCCTTTTCGGAACTGGCAGAAATATCCGCCCGCCATATTGAGGAAAATGAGTGGACAACAAGATCTTTCGCATTCGGTAACGATTATACTGCCCTCTCCCTCCCCGTGCCGAGTGATTGGAGATTCTCCAGAACCGGCACAGAATCCTACCGGATCATACGCCGCGGCAAGGAGATTGGAAGTATCGGCTCCGTTGCTCCCGCCAAAATACGGGAAATGGAGTTCGTTGACTGGATAGAAAACGATGAGCTCTATTGCGACTATTCGCTTGTGCGCCTCGATGCCGAAGACGGAGAAATCCGTCGGGTCTTCACCGCCACGTATGCCTCCTGTACCACCAAATCGGAAAGACTTCTCTACCTGAATGTGGAGCCGGAAGAACTGGACGAGGATGCCTGCACCCATATTCTTTGGGAAGTCGGCATCTGCCCGACAATCACACCTCTCCCCTCCCGTGCAGATGAGCCGCTCTCCATTTTGATCTACGGCAATAGCTTTGTCCGCACTTCGGAAATCGGAACACAACTGAAAAATATGATTGCCGAAAGCGGTGAAGAATGTTCGGTGGACGCAATCTCCATTTCCAGTGCCACACTGGAAGCGTTGGTATACAATCAAGAGAACGCTCAATATATACGCAATATCCGGGAAGGGAAATACAATATCGTTTTTCAGTGCGGATTTTATTACGAAAGTAATATCGACGCGTTCCGTACACTCAGCACAATTTGTGCCGAATCCGGAACGCGGCTGATCATCTTTCCCGCCTACAATGAAAGAGAACCGGCGTTAACAAAGGCGTTTGCCGCCTTTCCCGAGGTGAGAGTCCTGAATTGGCGACAGGAAATCTACGGACTGATCGACACCGGAATTTCAAAGTGGGATTTTTGTGTCAATGACGCATACCTCCATAGTAAACCTCTTGCAGGATACGTCGGGGCTCATATGATTTATCGGATGATCTTTGGTAAGTTGCCGCTTGCCGTAGAAGCTGAACGTCCTCTGAAAATGACGTATATCAAATCTCTCCTGCTCGACTACCCCGAGACCGGCATCGTTCCCGGAGTGAAACAAACCGACCTCCTGCTGATTGACTGATTTCTACTGCCTGTTTGAGGAGAAAAAGATGAAACGTTTTCTGTGTTTTCTTTTGACAGCCGCCTTTCTGTTGTCGGTGACATCCTGTTCGACAACGCCGAAAAACAACGAAACGCCCCCGACACAAACCGAACAGACATCCCCTCAAACGGAACCGACATCCGATTCCGAAACGGTTCCCGAAACCAAACCGCCGGTCAAAACCGGATTTGAAGAAACTGAGAAATATACCTGCCGCCGGATTGCCGAGGGAGACTGGAAAAGAAGTTCCTTCGCCTTTGAAACCGACCTCGTGGCACTTTCCTTCCCTGTCCCGACCGACTGGAGTTTTATCGACAATGACGACGGCACTTGGTGTGTGGAAAGCGACGGACTGATCATCGGCACCGTCAGTACAAAAGCCCAAAGCGATATCCTTCGGACCCGCGCCGTCGGCTCTGCCGAGACAGAGACGCTTCAAAGCCGGTGCGAATCGGTTCGTATCCTTGAGGAGGATATTGATTTCCGCCGCATATTCATCTTCACATACGGCAAAGGGGATGAAGAACGGACGATATTCCTCAATATCGGCTATGTCGACCTGAATGACGATGCCTGCCGGACACTTCTTTCCGGTGCCGCCGTAACAAATCGTAACGACAGCATCGGAATGGTGAAATTGCGTGCCGATGCTCCAAAGAAGATTCTCATTCTCGGCAACAGTTTTGTCGGCACTTCCAAAATCGGAGATTTTTTAAGAAATATGATTGCAGTCGGAGGCGATGGTTATGCCGTCACCGCGGTCTCAATCGGCTATGCTTGCATCAAAACATGGACGCAGACCGATACAAGTTACCTCGACAGAATCCGTGCCGGAGAATTCGCGGCGGTTTTCCAATGCGGCTTTTATCATTCCGAAGATCCGGGACTTTTCTCCGACATGGTGAAGGCGTGTGCCGTTTCCGACACCAAACTGGTAATCTTCCCGGCACATAATGAGAGTCAATCTCTTCTGGATCAAGTATTTGCCAAATTTCCCGAGGTAACTGTTCTGAACTGGAAAAAAGATGTCGCGGATTTGATTTCTTCCGGCGTTTCCAAGTGGGATCTTTGCTACAATGACCAACATCTGCACAGTACCCCGCTTGCGGGATATGTCGGTGCTCATATGATTTATCGTGCGGTTTTCGGAAAGATACCCGGAGAAATCACAAAAGCACCGCTCTCCATGACCGAAGTAAAAATGAAACTCGGTCAGTATCCCGTAACCGGATTGGTTCCCTCACAGGACGGTGTTATTTGTCTGCTAAAATAATGTTACCACACAGAATATCTGCAATCCTTACGGAGGCTTTCCCGTCTCCGTAAGGATTTTTTGCTTTTTTCATCGCTTCGTATAATGCCGGATCATCCAAGAGACGACAAAAACCTTCCCGGATGCTTTCAAACGAGGTGCCGATCAAGCGAAGTGTTCCCGCCGCAAGCCCCTCGGGACGTTCGGTTTCGGAGCGCATTACAAGTACCGGAATTCCGAAAACGGGAGCCTCCTCCTGAATTCCCCCGCTGTCGGTCAGAACCAAAAAAGAACGGGCAAGAAGGTTGTGAAAATCCTCCACACCAAGTGCAGAAACCACCCGAACGTTCGGAATATCCGCAAACACCTGCAACATCGCCCGACGCACAGGCGGATTCGGATGTGCCGAAACCACAACCGCAATGTCTTTTCGCTCCTTTGCCACATCGGCAATCGCCGACATCATCTGTCCCAACTTGTGAAGATTTTCCCGTCGGTGAGCCGTGACCAGAATCAGTCTGCGCCCTGCCGCAAAATCGGTAAGTTCCCCTCGATAATCCTTTCGGACGGTGTATCGCAGGGCATCCAAACCGGTATTTCCCGTCACAAAAACCGTTTCCCTGAGAATTCCCTCACGCAAAAGATTCTCACGCGCCGCCTCGGTCGGTGCAAAATGAAGCGATGCCGTAAGGGCGACCGCACGACGGTTGAATTCTTCCGGGAATGGCAACCGTGCACGATAGGTCCGTAATCCCGCCTCTACATGACAAACCGGAATCCCTTCGTAAAAACACGCAAGTGCTGCCGCAAAAGCCGTAGTCGTATCTCCGTGAACCAACACGGCATCCGGTTTCTCCCGTATCAGAATCCGCGGCAAACGGCAAAGAATTTCCGAGACAAGCTCCCCCTGACTTCCGACTTTTTCCATCAACGCAAGATTTTCAATGGGTTCCACCCCGAAGCACATCATCACCTCATCCAATAACACCCCGTGTTGCCCCGTCGCCAAAACCGGTGCCGAGATGCCGCGCGAACGCAATTCGAGAATCAAAGGACACATCTTGATTGCCTCGGGACGCGTCCCGATGACCGACAAAAAATTCATAAGACCACCTCCGAAGTAATCGTATGAAAATACGCCCCGCCAAAGAACGAAAAACGTTCGGAGCATCTCAAAAAGAGACACTCCGAACGGAAGGAAGCCGTTGCGAACTGAAAATCGGATTAAAGTTCAATCTCTGTCACAGGCGACTCGTCTTTGTGAAGTTCAAACATACAAGCGGTTCCATCGGTCTCGGCAGAGTATTCGCCATAGAAACCGCGGAAATCCACATAACCGTTTTCATCGGTTACAGCCTCAAACTCGGTATGCCATTCCTTGTGAAGCAGATCGTACAGCATTTCCGCCGACTTTTTCGGGGTCAGGTCATGCCGGAACAAACCGCCGCGGCACTTATTTTCGTGCCAACCTCTTTTTTTGCCGTTCAACAAATCACAATCTGTGTCGTAGGCATATCCGTCCACCGTATTCCAGTAAACGACCGTATTCATCGCCGGGTGGGCAAAGAAAATGGTGTAAAGCAGTTTCAGCAGATCGGCTTGAAGTTGTTCGTCTTCTTCGGTGTCGCCAAAGGTCGGAACCGTCATTTCCGTGATTTCAAGAGGCAACCCAAGTTCCGCATAAACATTCAGCCCCTTCCACAAAAGGCGCGGATCAACCATCTCACTGCCTTTTCGCACCACATCTTCGTATTCTTCAATCGTTTCCGTGGAAGCACCGGTGAAAATGTGATGCTGAAGTCCGATTTTGTCAATCGAAGTGCCGTGCAACAAACAATTCTCAAGCTGCATAAAATACGCACTGCGATAATCCTGCTTTGCCGTCAGCACAATGTAATTGCACTCGTTGATGACAAGTGTTTCGTCCGGCAAATACTTGCGGGCAAGATCAAATGCCCATTCCACCACATCCCGTTTGTTCATAATAACCGACTGATTTGACCATCCATGCTCGCAGAGCGTTTCGTTGATAACCTCAAACTCCGAAAGTCGCCCGTGATACCGATCGGCAATCTCGCGGATGTGCTTATCATATCGTTTTTCCATCGCCGCCATATCGTTTTTCGGAAGCCAATCCGGAGTGAATTTGTCGTAAACCAGACAGTGGAGCTTCGCATCAATTCCCTCCTCTTCACAATATTCCACACAGCGTTCGGTTGCGGGTCTGCGATAAAGAAAGGGAGAATCCTTGCCGAAACGCGGCTTTCCTTCCTCGGGTTCCAGCCCGTCCCAATAGAACGGAACCGTCGCAAGATTGAAATAGTCGGCAAAAAGATCACGGTATTTCCGATTGTCCTTTTCGTTGCCGAAACCGTCAAGCATAAAAATGTGGGCACCGAACTTGAAATCGTGGGATTCCTGCGTAATCTTTACCCTTTTTCCGACGACAGGCGCACCGTTTTCGTCAACAAAATGCAGTTTGCAAAATCCCTTCCGGTTTTGCTCGATCGACGGCAATATCTCATTCTCCATCAGATCGCGGCTTTCCTCAAGGGCTCTCAGCCAAATTTTCCTGTTTTCTGCGGGATTTAACATTTCAAATCCTCCCTTTCCTGAATTCTGTATTGCTTGAGTGAACTGTCGGATTTGTCAAGAAGTCCGATGACAAGCGAGGCCACCCATCTCGCTCCTGCCTCGCGGAGATGCGTCTTATCCGGCTTGACATTTCCCTCCTTGTCGGTCATCACGCCGAAATAGGCGTCAAGCAGAGCGTCGTAGCCATGATCTGCTGCAAAACGCCGCATGGCATCCAACATCACGGTGTTGAGATCCAGACACACACAACCCTTCTCTGCCGCCACACGTTTCATCGTGTCGGCACGGATCACACGGAAATTATCAATCGGGTCGTTGTTCGCCGTAACAGTCGGCGTCACAAAAATCGTTTCGGCACCGCACGCCGCCGCTTCATCGGCAAAACGTGCAAGATTGTGTGCATACTCCTCCGGAGTGGTATGTTGCCACTCCCGGACGCTGGAGTGATCGTTGATACCGAGAGATACCAACAGATAATCTCCCTTTTTCAGCTTCCGTTCGAGACTTTTCCAAAGCGAAAGTCCCTCCGTATCTAAGAAACTCTTTGTACTGAACCCTCTTCTGGCGCAGTTGCAAACCATAAGCCGCTCCGTTTGAAACGCCTCACCGAGGTACATGCCCCATCCGCGCAGGCTTCCCTCCGGCTTGATGGGATAGTCCGCCATGATCGAATCTCCGATCAAAAAGAGTTTTGTCCGCTCGTCTGCGGCAGAAATCGTTCCTTTTTCCAGACACTCGGTGTCGACCGAACCGATCAGAATTTCCTCGGCAAGCGCTGCCGAATTGGGTTGCTCCACCGAAATCGCCGTGTTTCTACCGTCCGTCAGTCGGTAGAGAAAATCCGCTACACTCCACTCGTTTTTGGAAATCCGTACCGTCGCAGCAAGTTCAGCCGGCGTAAGAGCGGACGGCTCCATGATACCGATTGCCGCCTCGGTTTCTTCACATCCCGCCCCCTCTCCGAGTCTGACACGGACACGGATGTGCCAAAGACTCCCGTCTCCTCCGCCCGCCAAAGCCTCGCAGAATTTCAACCGATATGCACGGGATGTCCGTTCGGTAATCCGAATCACACACTCCCCGTTCGTCTCATACAAACAGGCTTGTCGAAACAGCAACCCACCGCCTGTCAACGTATTCCCGCAAAATTTATGATTTGTCCAATTTCCGAAATCCGATTTCATTCTTTTTCCTCGTTTTCGTTTTTTCTCCATTGTAGCATACTCATTCTGCAAAGTCAATTCTGTCATTTTTATTTTAACACATCGTCTCAAAACATCAACCCTTTTTTCCAAAGAAAAAGTTTGATTTTCGTAACGTACAATTGACGCCTTGCGGAAGTCGTTGACGCAGAGGCAAAAATATGGTAAAATAAAGAAAAAGGAGGAAATGCCCATGTCGGTTCTGAAATTATCCGTTACTTCCCTGCACGGCGTAGGCACTGTGCGTGCGGAAGCATTTGCCACACTTGGAATCCACCGTATCGGCGACCTCCTGTTCCACTATCCCAGAGCCTACGAAAACCGCGGAGATGTCCGTGCGCTGGCAGATGCCGTCCCGGGTGAAAAGCAAGCATTTGTGCTCACCGTTGCCACAGCACCGACGCTTGCACGAATCCGCCGCGGAATGTCAATTCTCAAGTTCCGTGCCTTTGACGCATCCGGGACCTGTGAAATTGTTTACTTTAATCAGGACTATCTCAAAACCGCCATTACAGTCGGTAAAGAATATCGCTTTTACGGCAAACCGGAACGCAACGGGCAGAAGATTTCTCTCTCTTCTCCCACGCACGAAGAAGTTCGGGAAAACAAGCCCCTCCCTCCGCTTTTTCCGATTTATCCCTCGTGTGCGGGACTGACACAGACGCAGATCAAATCCGGTATCCGGGAAGCCCTTCGTGCGGCAACGGTAGAGTTGCGTGACTATCTGCCGGAAAATATCCGCCTGAAGAATAAACTTCCCACACTTCTCACCGCGCTTCATGGCATCCATGAACCGGAATCTTATGCGGAACTTGTCGCCGCCAAACGCCGCCTTGTGTACGATGAGCTCTTCCTTTTTGCCCTTGCCCTCCGTACCTCCGCAAACCGCCCCCATGAAAGCGGGGCTCCGATCTGTAGTAAAAATGACCTTTCCCCTTTCCTGAGCCTGTTGCCGTATGAACTCACGGGAGCACAGGCAAGGGCGATCTCCGAGATTGCCGATGACATGGCAAAGGGGACACCGATGAACCGTATTCTGATCGGTGACGTGGGATGCGGCAAAACCGTGTGTGCCGCCGCCGCGATTGTCATTGCGGCGCAGAACGGACTTCAGTCGGCACTCATGGTTCCGACCGAGATTCTCGCACGTCAGCATTTTGCCGATCTTGAACCGCTTCTCGGAAAACTCGGATTTCACACGGTTTTACTCCTCGGGTCTCTGACGGAAAAACAAAAACGACAAACACGGGAACAAATTTGCACCGGAGAGGCAACTCTCGTCATCGGAACACAGGCACTCCTCACGGAATCCGTGGAATTTGCGTCGCTCGGTCTTTGCATTGTCGACGAACAGCACCGTTTCGGTGTCGACCAACGTGCGTGGCTCGCCGAAAAAGGAACACACGTCCATACACTCGTCATGAGTGCCACCCCTATCCCCCGAACACTGGCATTGACCGTCTACGGCGGACTTTCGCGCTCCAAAATCGATGAAATGCCCCCCGGCAGACAGACCGTCGATACCTTTTTTGTCGGCGAAAGCTATCGTGAACGGCTGAATGCCTTCATCCGTAAACAGGTGGCAGAAGGGGGCAGGGTTTATATTGTATGTCCGGCAGTTGAAGAAAACGACGCGGACGAAGGCGGAGACCTTCTCCTCGACGACATCGGCGAAACGGATGTCGGACACGAGGCTCCCCCCCCACTGAAATCCGCGGTGGAATATACGAAGGAACTGTCCGAAAAACTTCCGGAACTGCGAATCGCCTTTGTTCACGGGAAAATGAAAAGTGCCGAAAAAGACAGAGTTATGCGGGACTTTGCCGAGGGAAAACTCGATGTACTGGTTTCCACCACGGTCATTGAGGTCGGCGTGAACGTCCCCGAGGCATGTCTCATGATTGTAGAAAACGCCGATCGGTTTGGTCTCTCTCAGCTTCACCAACTCCGCGGACGCGTGGGACGCGGAAAGCGCAAATCCTATTGTGTCCTTGTCAGTGATACACGCGGTGAGCTCGCCCGTCAACGCCTCACCACCATGTGTCATACACATGACGGTTTTGAGATTGCCGAAACCGATCTCCGGCTACGCGGTCCGGGAGACTTTCTTCGGGGAACGGCGGGAGCCGCGATCCGCCAGAGCGGCGGCACCGATTTCCGCATTGCCGATCTCTGTCTGGACCATGAGATTCTCGAAACCGCCTTTGCGGATGCCGACGGGTTCCTCGCCTCACAAAAACTCTCGGATTATCCCCCGCTGGCAGAAAAAATCCGGGATATGTGGCAAAATCAGAATACCAAAATCAATTGAACCAAAAATCCGACTCCGACAGAGAGAACTCTCGGCGGATTTGGCATCGATCGCTTTATGCTCGGAGATATCGGCATTGGCATCCCGAAAGCGGTGATTTTGGAATTTTAGCCATTACTGACCGGTTCACGATTTCAAAAACGTAAAGGAACGCAATTTCAACAGCCTCATGTCTTGGATTTGAGAAAAAACGAAGAATAACATACCAATGGGAAAACCACCGTCCGGGCAAGAGGGACGGTGGTTTTCGTTCAGCCGAACAAACGGTTGCAGAAATCCGCAGTAAATTTTTCTTTTTTCCCGAAATCCATGGTTGCGCCGTAAATTTCCTCCAACGCAAAATGTGCACGTGCGGCGTCGGCAAGAGCGGACAGTGCCAATTCACGCAACTTCTTTTGTACCGCACGCACGGAACGCAATTCCTGCCGCACCGAGCGAAACTCCTCCGCACGAAGGAATTTCCGCATCGGAATCCCTTCTCCGTCTTTGCCGATAAAAAAGGATATCCCTGCGTTCGGCAACTCGATGGCATCAAGTCGTGACGGAAACAGCGGATCGTGGGAAAGACGCATGGAAATTCCGCGCCGTTCGCAAAGACCTTCCATCTCCCGGAGAAGCAACCACGACAATCCAAGCGGATCGTCAATCGCAATCGGACAACGTACCTTGCTGTAGGTGTCGAAAGATACCTCCCCCTTCATACCGAGCGATGAGGAAAGCCCGATCTCGCGCCGTGGCAAGGTTTCCGCCCGTATGCCGCGAAGAAATTTCTGTGCGGCGCGTCCGAGCTTCTCAAAATTCACACAGGACAGCAACCGTTTTGAAATTCCCTCCTCTGCCCTCCCCAATGCCGCAAGGTAGGCGTAGGCATCGTCATAGCATCCGGCTTTTTGCGCCGATAAACTCTCAATTTCTTCCCGTCGCGCGGCAAGTGCATCGGCATCCCAGAAATCTCCGAGATTCACGATCTGCTCAAACGCACCGACAACACCCGGTTCCCAGATATGCGGTGCTGTCCCGTCGATGAGGGCAACATTGCCGTCAAGTATCACCCCGTCAAGGGAATCGGGATCAGAGGAACAGAAATACAAAACCTTTTCGCGACTGTGCTGTGCAACGTCGCTGAAAAAACGACTTTTTCCCGTTCCGGGACCGCCCTTGATTACATAAACGCGCCGGCAACCGCCAAACACCTGCGGATAATAGCTCTTAAAACCGACTGTGCTGTTGGATGCCGCAAAATACCTTCTGTCCGACATAAAATCCTCCTGTGTGAATGGTTGGTATCGTTTCAATAGAAAAATATGCACAATTCCGGCATTTGTTCGCACAAGACTTGAAAAAAGGGAGAAAAGATGGTATAATGGCAGTATAAACCAAAGGGAGGGTGTAAATGGAAACTACTTACGAATTTTCAAAAAAGCTGACCGTCAAAAAAACCTACGACGTGATTGTCGCAGGCGGCGGTGTCGCAGGTGTTGCCGCGGCATATTCGGCGGCAATGCGCGGCAGAAGCGTGCTTTTGCTGGAAAAGAGTAATATTCTCGGAGGACTCGGAACACTCGGACTTGTCAATCTGTTTGTTCCGATGTGCAACGGACGCGGAAAACAAATCATTTTCGGTCTTGCCGAAAAGTGGCTCCGCGAGTCGGCACTCTACGGCTATGATACCATTCCCGCAGAATGGAAGAACGGAGAACCCAAAGAACCGACTCAGGCACGCTATCATCAACACTACTCCCCCTACATTTTTGCCCTTCAACTGACCGAAACGGTGAAAAGGGCGGGAATCGATCTCCTCTTTGACTGTATCGCAACCATGCCGGTTATGGAAAACGGTCATTGCGCCGGCGTGATCACCGACAGCAAGTCCGGTCTTGAACTGTATGCCTGTGGTATGCTCGTAGATACCACGGGAGATGCCGACATTCTCCGTCGTTCTGGGATGCCGACCGTCGCAGGAGAAAACTACTTTACTTACATAGGAAAAATGATTACACTGGATTCCTGCCGGAAGGCGGCGGAAAGCGGCAATATCTACCATGCGTTCCGTTCCGTTTCGGGCGGCGGCATCAACCTGTACGGCGATAACCAGCCGGCACAAATGCCTCGCTGGAGCGGTCTTACCGTAGAAGAGGTGTCCGACTATCTTATCACCAATCAACTCACTATGCTCGAGAAGATCAAAGCGCAGAATCGTCTCTCGCGTGAAATTGCCATGCTCCCGCTGATGCCGAATTTCCGCACGACCTGCCATATCCGCGGCGGATATTCCCTCTCGGTTTCCGACTGTTATCGGCATTTTGACGACTCGGTCTGCGCCATCAATGACTTTGACCACCGCGATCATCTTTTTGAAATTCCCTACCGTTCGCTTGTCTGCCGCGGCTTTGATAATCTTATCACCGCCGGAAGAAGCGTAGACGGTACGGGCTATGGCTGGGATCTTGTCCGTGTGATTCCTCCCGCCATTCTCACGGGACAGGCGGCAGGAGAAGCAGCTTGCCTTGCCCTTGAGGAACAAAAACCGATTGCCGATGTGTCGGTTCCGGTCCTTCAAAAACGACTGGAAGAAGCCGACGTGATGATTCATTTCCCCGATTCCTACCTTCCCGAGGATCGTACCGTTATCATCCACGGCAAGGACACTTCGGGACACGTCGAAGGTCATCTGTGAAAAAAGCTGTTGCAAATCTAAAGATTTGCAACAGCTTTTTTCGTTTTTATCGAAATTTCACGATATCTTTTTCCAAAACAAGCGGCTCTCCCGTATAAAGAAGACGGTGCAGATTTTCCGCGGCAGCATCTGCCATCACGGTAAAAGCCTTTTCGTTCAAATGCTGGTTGCGATCCTTCGGTTCCCCTTCGGGAAGCAAAAAACCATCCCGGCAATTCCGATAACACGCCTTTGGCGGCTCGGTAAAAAAGAGAGATTCGTCCTCCCCGTAAAGCGGCATAAAGGAAGCTGCCCTCGTCAGCATCACACCGCCGTCAAAAGTACAAAACTCCTCCTGTGCCCGCATGATGTCCGCCGTGACAGGCGTTCCCCACGAACCGACACGGAGAACGGCAAAACGCGTAAAACCAAGGCGTTGCACGTAGTCTCTCAAAATCTGCATCAGGATACGGTAACCGGCAGTCGGATGACGTGTGGCATCGCTTTCTCCCTGATGCCAGACAAAAATCTTTTCCGAAAGATCCTCTCCGTGGAATTTCTCCTCACCGTCGGCAAAAAAATCGCGGCACTTCTCGGCAAAATAAGCCGATGACGACGGTGAGGGAGAAAGAACGGTTTTCAGCGGCGGCTCGTCCGGATGCAAGACATTGTAATCTTCCGCACGCGCCCGATATTCTTCCGCCATATCGTCACTGAAATAGGCAGAAATCGACACCCCGCCTTTCGCAATCTGTGCATAAGCAAGCGAATGACCGAGAGCCTCCCATTTTTCGGCAAAAATCGGTGGAAACGACGCGGCAGACGGGTAGTCCGCCTCGGAATAACGCCGACACGGACCACCGTTTCCCACTTCATCCATTGTCCGTCGACTGCTCATGGCAGGACAGAAAAACGTATTTTGAGAATAGTCCGTAAGCCGGCTTTTGACAAGCGGACCACGGCAGTCGCCGTATGCCGCCGTAAGATCACAATAAGAAAACTCTCCGCAGGAAAACGAAGCGGGGACAAATTCTCCTCTTTCCGCGCCGAATCGACGGCATTTGTGACGGTATTCCCACGCGTCGCGTACCGCAAGAGAACGCGCGGCAGGAAAAATCGAAGCTCCCATCATGTTGGATTGTCCGGCAAATACAAAAAGTTCCCGTTTTTTCATGGTCGTATCTCTCATTCCGTTTCGGACGCCGAATCACCGCTCTCTTTGTTCAGCTCCGAAAATCCGGTCGTGTTGGTATGCGGAATGGTTTTCCATGTCATATTCTTCCAGAACAAGGAAACAATCTCTGCCGGAACCGAGACGAAAAGAAAGGCAGGCCAAAGCAATGTCGATAAAATCCGAATCGGGATACTCACATTGCGGATTCGCTTTCTTTCGCCGATATACAGAATGACCGATGCCGCCACCAGTGTACCGTAGGAAAAAGCCGTCGAGCGAACAAATCCGAGAAACCATCCGTGCAACACCGCCCCGAGATCACAACCGAAAAGCGGAGAGAACAGAAGTGCGATCATCTGAAGCAGAAAAATCGCGCTGGAAATCACGCAAACCGGCAAAATGTTGGCGATAATGTCCAGTAAAGACCCTTTGTGCCGGCTTCCTCCCTTGGAGCGCGGCGTAAACAACGCGCGAAGCATATCCGGCAGTCTCGCCATACAGACCAGCAGATGTCCCTTTGACCAGCGAAGTCTCTGCCGCCACATAACACCGAGCGAAGTAGGTTGTTCATCGTAGAACACCGCCTCGTCACAGAATTCAATCTTCTCGCCTCCGAGAATCTGATCTACCGTAAAATCCCAGTCCTCCGTCAATGTGACATACTTCCAGCCGTTTTTCACAATCGCATTGGGAATCACATATCCGGTTCCCTGTACGCGGGTGGAACAACCGAGCACGGTTCTGCCTCGGCTTTCAAACCGGCACCCGTACATAAAATACAGACCGTAACAAGCCGAGATCAGATTCTCCCCGAAATTTTTGGAATTGCGGAACGAGGTAATCACGGTTTTCTGTCCGCGTGCAACAAAGGCGTCGTTCATGCGGGCAAAAAAGTCGGCATCCAAAACATTGTCGGCATTAAAAAGGAAGTACCCGTCATAGCTTTCGATCCCATAATCCTCGCGGATTCTGTCAAACAAATAACGAAAAGCATATCCCATGGTACATTCCTCGGGATTGTTGTATTCATACACAATGGCACCGTGTTCCCGCGCCACCCGCGCGGTTTGGTCGGTACAATTGTGGGCAATCACAAAAACATCCAGCTTGTCCTGCGGATAACGATTCCGCCGGATGCTGTCAATCAGATTTCCGACCACCGCTTCCTCGTTCCGGGCGGGAATAATGGCACCGTAGCGCAATTTCCGGTCGGTTTTCGGATATTTCTTCTTTTTGAAAAATCCAACCACCGCAAAAAAGAAGAAATGCAGATAAAGTAACGTAAATATAACAAACGCGATCAAAGCAACCGTGTTAACGATTTTGATATAATTCATTTTTCACCGTTTCTTAAGTACAGCTATTTTCCGAATTTTGCACAGTCAGACTGCGAATGTCCGCAGTTTTCACCTAGCATTACTTTTATTGTAACACATTGACACCATTTCGTCAATATCATTCCCAAAAAAAACAAGTCCTATTGTTTTCTGTATGCAAAAAGAGGAATCCGACAGAGCGCATCGGATTCCTCTGTATTCGTCCGGAAAACAATGTATACGTCCGTTATTCCGTAAGTCTTCCGTCGGTCATCACCGTGACGACCCGCCACGGAATAAACTTGCCGCTTGCCCGGAGTGCATTTTTGGCAGCGCTTTCCAGCCCGCCGCAACACGGCACCTCCATGCGGACGATCGTAACACTTCGGATATCGTTGTCCGTAAGAATTTGCGTCAGTTTTTCGGTATAATCCACATCGTCCAGTTTCGGACAGCCGATCAATGTAATATGGTCCCGGATAAAATCATTGTGAAAATTTCCGTAAGCATATGCCGTACAGTCGGCGGCAATCAGCAACGCGGCACCATCAAAGTAAGGCGTCTGTGCCGGAACCAGCCTGATCTGAACAGGCCACTGGGAAAGCTGACTGCTGACTTTGACCGTCGGATCTCCGGAGATATCGTGCCGAATCGTCCGGGAGTGTGTTCCGGGACAACCACACGCGAGCGTGTGGGATTGTTTCTGCTCCTTGGCAGCTTTGACCGCCGCCTCGTCGTAGGCAGGAGCCTCTCGTTCCTCAAAGGAAATGGCACCGGTCGGACAGGCGGGAAGACAGTCTCCGAGTCCGTCACAGTAGTCCTCACGCATCAACTTTGCTTTTCCGTCCACGAGTGCAATGGCACCTTCGTGACAAGCCGTGGCACAGGCACCACAGCCGTTGCACTTTTCTTCGTTAATTTTTATAATTTTCCGTAACATATTCCGCATTCTCCTATCCGTTAAGAAATTTCTTGACTTTACAGCACGATTATACTATAATAACCATCATAAGTCTGTTGAAAAATCAACAAAACGGAGAAAAAATGAAAAACGATTATGAAATTCTGAAAAAATGTCCGCTGTTCCATGGCATAAAAGAACAGGATCTGAATACCATGTCCGGGTGTCTCGGTGCCGTGGAAAGAACATATCAAAAAGGCGAGACCATTCTGTCCGAGGGAGATCCGGCAGGCTTTTTCGGAATCGTCCTTGCCGGGAAAGTACAGATCGTCCGGAACGATTATTACGGCAATCGCAACATTCTGACAACGATCGAACCACCACAGATATTCGGAGAATCATTCGCCTGCGCGGGGCTGTCCGAAATGCCGGTGGATGTTGTCGCCGCCGAAACCACCTCGGTTCTGCTGATGGATGCCCGCCATATCACGCAGTCCGACCGTCACCCCTGTGTATTTCGCAATCGGCTGATCTTCAATCTGCTGAACATTGTCTCAAAAAAGAATCTTGTGTTTCATCGAAAAATGGAAGTCACCTCAAAGCGAACCACCCGGGAAAAACTGATGACCTATCTCCTGCTGGAAGCCAAGGAAAACGGAAGAAACACCTTTGCCATACCATATAACAGACAGGAGCTTGCCGATTATCTCGGAATCGAAAGAAGCGGACTCTCCGCAGAAATCGGCAGACTGAAAAAAGAAAAGATTCTTGACTGCCGGAAAAATCATTTTACATTGCTCGGGGCAGAGAATCTGCACCGGTAACCGTTTCCGGCGAAAAGCCCGCTCTGTAGGATAAATTAAAAAAGTGCGAAAAACGGTAGACAAAATGGGGAAAATATGGTATAATAATTTTGGATTTTTTTGCGAAATATGACCCCGCAAAATCACCGAAAGGAGAAAATGTGAAACTGGTCCGAATTTCCCCCACCGATTGGGAATCCAATACGTATCTGCTTGTACAGGACGATCAGGCTCTCCTTTTTGACGCGGGAGTCGCTCCCGATAAAATCGCAGATGCCCTTAACCGGGAAAATGCCACACTTCGCGCTGTCCTGCTCACACACGGACATTTTGACCATATTCTTTCGGTTGACCGATTGCGTGAGAAATATGCCGTTCCCGTGTTCGTTCATGAAGCCGATGCCCCTCTGCTTGCGAACGGTCTGAAAAACGCTTCCTGCCTCTTTTTCGGCAAAGGCATTTCCCGCAAGCCCGCCGACAGACTTTTGCACGACGGCGAAAAAATTCCGTTCGGCAACCGTGAAATTACGGTTCTGCATACCCCCGGACACACATCCGGATCGGTTTGCTATCTCTTTGATGACCGACTCGTCAGCGGCGACACACTCTTTGCGAACGGATGCGGACGAACCGACCTGCCCGGCGGCAACGCCGATGCCATGGACCAATCGCTTGCCATGCTCTCGCACCTTCCCCAAACACTTACCGTTTGCCCGGGACACGGAAGCCGTGCTTCTCTTGAAGAGGCACTGGCATCTCTCGGAGTCTGAAATATTACGATAAAGGACAAAACAACATGGATACCAACCGTTTAGCCGATCTTCTCTTTCCCTATGTCACCGAAACCCCCGCAGATATGGAGGCGCGTTTTCCGCGCCGCAACCTGCCGGAAGATGCCAAGGTGACACGATTCGCCCCCAGTCCGACGGGTTTTGTACACTTCGGCGGACTTTTCCCCACGACAACTGCCGAACGTCTGGCTCATCAGAGCGGCGGCGTTCTGTATCTTCGCATTGAGGACACCGATGCCAAACGGGAAGTCCCGGGTGCCGCCGAAGGGTTGATCCGTACCCTTGCCACGTATGGTATTGAGTTCGACGAAGGTGCCGTTCTCGGTGCAGACGGACAGATCACCGACCGCGGTATGTATGGTCCTTATAAACAAAGTATGCGCGGACCAATCTATCATGTCTATGCCAAACAGCTTGTCCGTGAGGGCAAGGCATACCCGTGCTTTTCGACCGAGGATGAACTGGAAAAGCTGCAACAGATCGACAAGAAAGACGAACTGAAAAATACCGATTGGCAGGCGGAAGCCGAACAGAAAAAAGCCGAAATGCTGGCGAGAAGAAATTTTACAATTGAAGAAGTGGAAGAACATCTTGCCGCTCACGATCCGTTTGTCCTGCGTCTGCTTGCCGACGGCGATCCCGAAAAGAAAATCCGCTTCACCGATCTGATCAAGGGCAATATGGAGATTCCCGAAAACGATGAAGATTTTGTTCTTCTGAAATCCGACGGTATCCCCACTTACCATTTTGCTCACGCAGTAGATGACCATCTCATGGGAACCACGCACGTTATCCGCGGCGAGGAATGGTTGCCGAGCCTTGCCAAACACCTGCAACTTTTCCGCTATCTCGGATTCAAGGTTCCCAAATATATGCACATCGCCCAGATTATGCACCTGGATGAGAACGGCAACAAGAAAAAGCTCTCCAAACGCGATATGGGAGCCAATAT
>CAKSSY010000008.1 GCA_934489945.1 uncultured Eubacteriales bacterium | reverse complement strand
TTCATTACATGGACATGATCGCGTATCCAGTTTTTGGCGCAAACAAGAATTTTTCCATCTATAAAAACCAAAGATCTGTCATTAAAAATGTTTGTTCGCAATTGTTTGAGAAACATTCCGAGTTTTGGATCGTCCGTGGTGAGGACAGAAGGAAACCCGAGTTCAATATTATTGTATGTACCGTTGTGTTTGCCGTCAATATTCATGGAGGGCAATTTGTGCTTGAATTCTATCATTTTTCTCCCTTTCCGTACCGAAGTACTCTTACAGTATTCCTATGATGCAAATGGAGGCTATGCCGAGAAAAATCCCGAGAAATTGTCTTTTGGTCAGTTTCTCCTTGCAGAGATACATTCCCGCAAGTGTTGACAAGAGGATAACGCTACCGTTGAAAAACGGAAAAAAGATCACAGCAGGAAGTTTTGCAGACAGATAAATATTCAATCGGTTGTACAGACAGCTCAATATGCCGGATGCAACCGCGGTTACAAAGAATGTCTTGGTCGGTTTTGACGTTCGGTATTCCGTTTCATCCCGGCTTACAAGGTATGCAACAGCAAAAAACAGAAGCATACACATAGCGGAGACAACCATCATGTCATTGATGGATTGTGACACTTCCGATTTTCCGAAGGCTTTGAACACAAGACCGACAGCGGATGCAAAAACCAGAAAAAATATAACATAGATTTTCCATGATGG
Source organism: uncultured Eubacteriales bacterium (assembly GCA_934489945.1). Lineage (GTDB taxonomy): Bacteria > Bacillota > Clostridia > Oscillospirales > CAG-272 > RGIG8775. Next base: position 37,936 of record CAKSSY010000008.1, on the reverse strand, counting down.
TTCATTTTTTGTTGTTGTGTTCTTATAAGTACAGCAAAAGATGGATATTCCCAAAAGAAAAAGACCGAATATATCCCATCCGCCAATGGGTTCCTTCCATACTAAGAGACTGACTAAGACGGAAATGAGCAGGGAACTGTTGCCTATCAAGGTTGTTACCGAAATGGCTCCCGTTTGCATTGCAACGGTTTTGAAAAGGATAAACAAAGCTTGAATCAGCCCGTAAAAACAGCCCCATATCCATGTTTTCGGATTCATGTGCGAGAACCCTCCGGTTGCCGTCAAAAGCAAAATCAGCCATATGAAAGAGCCGATAAAATTGAAGCCAAAGACTTCTTTTTTTGTTTTTATATTGGACTTTTTCAATACATAGCTGTTCAGAGCAGCCGAAACCACGGATACAATCATCATCACCTCCAATACGTTTCACCTCCTTCTCCTGTGTTAGATTATAGAATGTAAAAACGGAATACACAAGACGAAAAGGAACCATTTTATGTGATTTCAAATCATCCTATAAAAAACCACAGACGTTTCTTACGAAATGTCTGTGGTAAAATTTATATTGTAAACAAACCGTACTTTTTTCTCACTGCCGCCGGTGTCATGCCGTATTTTTCTTTGAAAATCCGATTGAAGTGACTGAAACTGTTATATCCGAGGGATTCGGACAGTGTTTCGAGATCTGTGCCCGATAAAATCAACAAACGATAAGCACTTTCCAGTCTTGCATCCCGTATGTATTCGTGCAGACTGATGTTGAAATGTTTTTTCATCAATCGGTTCAGATGACTTCGGCTGTAACGCGAAAGCTCGGCAAAGCGGTCTGCTCCGCCTCTTAAATTTCCGGGCTTTTTCATTTCACTCATGGCAAGTTTTATAGCGGCAGGTGTATCTTTTTTTTCGGAATTTTTTATATATATGGCAATCAGATTTGCTAAAATTTGTTTGTATTCGTATTCCTGATCGGAAGTGTAGAATTCCGCCAACATTTTAGTCTGACTTGCGTCCGGATTCATATAAGTGAATTTCAATTGATCGTCATTCAGTCCAAAGAGATTGGTCCATTGCCTGTGTTCATTTTTTTCGACAGATACAGACATGAGGAGCATATCCTCCGATTGACTCAGGAAGCTGTGGCAGTCTCCCGGACACAGTAAAACGCAGGAATTTTCGGTCATTTCAAAAATTCTGTCGTTGACTTTTTGTACACAACTGCCGTTTAAAAGAACGATCCATTCGTAAAAATCGTGAGAATGATATATCCTGCTCAATTCTCTTTGATGTACTGTCTGAAAAATATATGCCGAGTTTTTTTTGAAATATTTTTTTATCGTTTCATATTCATATATCATTTTGAGTTACCGACTTCCGTACAGAGATAATACAGTAAAAACATTATAGCATGATGCTGTATTTTTTACAATATCAGAATCTTACTTTTGTGAAAAAGAATTCCTGTGACTTTTACAACCTGTCGAATTTGGGAAAAGAAAAAACGAATGTCTGAAAAACTATATACAAAAAGGAAAAAAAATGATATAATAGATTGATAGAATGATCGAGAGGGTAGAGAAATGGAATATAAGAAGTGGAATAATCAGAATAGCAGAACCCATAATTCCCAAAATGAATCGACCGTGGAATCGGATTTTGGCGGTCAACAACCTTCCGTGACCGATGAGGATTTGCACGGCGGCATTGTAATCGGAAGAAATGCGGTGCGTGAATTGTTAAGATCGGAACGTCCGACAGATAAAATTCTGATACGAAAAGGAGAACAGGATCGGGTTGTCGGACCTCTTGTGGCAGAAGCACGTCAAAAGGGAATTCCGATTCTTGAAGTGGAAAAAGCCAAATTGGATTCTATTGCCGGATTTGCCCCGCATCAGGGAATTATTGCTATGGCTGCCGAAAAGGAGTATTGTACCGTAGAGGACATTCTGAAAATTGCCGATGAGCGGGGAGAAAAACCGCTGATCGTGGTTGCAGACGGAATTACCGATCCGTATAATCTCGGTGCTTTGATACGTTGCGCCGAGGGGGTCGGCGCACATGGTCTGATTATTCCCAAGCGTCGGGCAAGCGGGCTGACACCGCTCGTTTCAAAAGCGTCGGCAGGAGCGATTGAACATTTGGCAATTGCTAAGGTTGCCAATATTGTTTTTGCTTTGGAAGACTTGAAGAAACGTGGGCTTTGGGTGTATTCTGCCGAGGCGGGCGGTCAGAATTATTACGATACTGATTTTTCCGGCGGAGCCGTGATTGTGTTGGGAAGCGAAGGAAACGGCGTTTCCAAACTGGTTTTGGAAAAAAGCGATTTCATTGTCTCGATTCCCATGTACGGAAAGGTGAACTCTTTTAATGTCTCGACTGCGGCATCCGTTATTCTTGCCGAAGTTTCCAGACAACATCATAAGATGGTCTGATTGAATAATTTTCGGAGATAAACTATGGGAAAAAAGCCAAATAATGAAATATCCGACCTTCTTGCACGTCTTCAGCAGAATGTGGAAAAGGGTTCGGATAAGCATACTGCCGAATCGGAAGCACAAGAGGTCGGATCGACTGACGAATTGCTGAATCTTTTGAAGAAACGTCTTGGAACTTCCGAAGAAAGCGAAGAAACATCGAAAAATTCCGAATACGATATCGACGGATACGAGCTTTCACAAGAAGCGAGCAACGAGCCTGATCCGGAAGAAACTCATGATGAACCTTCTGAACTTCTTCCTTCGGCAGAAGAATCCGATCAAACAGCGGAAAAGCAGGATGCAGATGTTCACACGCCGGAAGAAGAACAGATGATACGACAGCGTGTGGAAGATATGGTTATGAATACATTGGAACAACCGGAGATTCCGGATTTGTCCTTTGGTTTTGGAAAAACATCAGAGAATAAACCGACAGAGGAAACCACTTCTTCGCCATTTTGTGAAACGGTGTCAACACCGGAACCGGATGGGGAAACTCCTGCCGATGAAACAAAATTTGACTGTTGTGAAGAAGTTGCTTCCGAGCCGATAGAGGAAATACAAAAGGGTGAAACTTTGAACGAAGACGAAACTGTCCCGATTGAGACAGTTCCGCAGAACGGAGAACTTGCCGTTGAAACCGAAAATACCCATGAGGAAGAACCGAAAGATGTTGTCGGAGAAGAAGTGGTTTCCGATCATGTGGAAAAGATGGATGCCCCTCCTTCAGATTCCCTTGATGAATATGAAGGTGTTTATTGGGATGAATCGGATGTGAGACAATTCTTCCGTTCCCGAAATCCGGGAGATGCTTCTTCTGATAACGGGAAGGGCGATATTTTTGATTTGACCGACTTTGATGATACCGATATTAATTTGGCTCTTTCATTGGGAAGTAAGGATGCGCTTGAAAACGCAATCGGATATTCCCGTGTCAGATCGGCAAAAAACGGCTTCTATGACCCTTGCGTTGAGGAGTCCACCGGAAAGCGCACATATGGATTTTCCGGGAAAGAATTTCGTTCTTTTGATCAAACCGAGGCAATTAAAAAACGCTATTATACGGAAAAAAGAAAAATGTCCGGAAGATTGATCGGCACTGTATTGCTGGCGGTTTTGATTTTGTTTTGGGAGAGTCTCCCGTTGACTACTGTTCGGATTCCGTATTTTTCCGCTTTGCTTGAGAGATCGATTTTTTATTACGGTGGTACAACGGTTTTATTCTTTCTTTGTTTGGTATTATCTGCAAAAAGAATTCTGAAAGGGCTGGGATCCTTCTTTGGCTTGCAGGGCGATCCGTTTGTTCCGGTTTCCTGCCTGACAATGTTGTGTTTGTTATATGATGTTGTGGTTCTTATCTTTTTCCGAAATGCGGGACTTCCTTCTTATAATTTTGCGGCGACGGTATTTTTGATTTTGGGAATTGCGGATGATTCCATGCGACTTGTTCATGAGAGTCTTTCGTTTGACGTAATATCAGATCGCAAACCGAAACTGTCTTTGGAAAGGCTTGAGGGGAGCGTTCGTCAGGAGAAAGACAGAAGTTTTTTGCAGAAACAGGATTTTTTCGTTGAAAAGGTCAATTTTGTCGGAAATTTCTTCAGCCGCTCCGGACGTCGTCCCGTACAATATTCCGAATATCTGCATGAACTGATTGTTTCCGGACTCGGAGCTCTTTTGATAACCATTCTTTCGACTTATGTAAAGAAAGATGCCGCATTTTCGGTCAACACTTTTATGTTCGCGATGCTTTTATGTGTGCCGATGCAATTTCTGACGCTCGGAATCTATCCGTTTTTCCGTCTGACAAAGGGATTGTCAAAATTGGACAGTGCCGTGATTGGAGAAGCGGTCATAGATGAATATCAGAATGCCGATTCGGTTTATCTTGATGATGTGGAAATGTTCGGAAAGCATGGTGCATCCATTGTCGGACTTCGTGTTTACAATGACATGGATTTTTATGAACTGCTGTCCTACGCATTGTCGGTATTCTCGGCAATCGGTGCGCCACTAAGTAATGTCTTTGAAAATTCAGCAAAACAAATTGAAAAGCGTGGCGACGCAAGAATTACCAATATTACTGTCGGCGGAGTTGAGGCTGTTGTCGGATCTTTCAAGACGGTTTTGGTCGGAAATATTGCATTTATGCGGAATAAAGGATTCTTTCCGAAACGTAACCTTGACGATGAGAAAAAAGCCGAAAGTGGAAAAATCAGCATTTTGTATATGGCGATAGGCGGAGAACTTTGTGCCAAGATTTATATGCAATACACGGTTACTCAGCGTTTTGAAAAATTTGCCGCGGAGATGCTGAGAAACGGTATTAATGTCGGCATTCGTACCCTTGACCCGAATGTAAACGAAAAAATGATTGCCGGTTTGCGGAACGATAAGGACGTATCCATTAAGGTCATCAGACCGACCCCGAACGAATTGATTCCAATCGGAAAACATTCGGACAGCGGTATTGTGACCTCGAAAAATTCTCATATGATATTCAGGATACTGGAGCAGTGCCTGAATATCAAGAAAATTCATATCAGACAAAAAAATATCCGACGAATTGCTTTGGGTGTCAATTTTGTCTTGTCGGTGGTTATCATGATTTTACGTCTTTATACTGGTATTCCGTCCTTGTATATTACACTTTATCAGCTTGCGTGGATGCTTCCCGCACTGATTTATACGAAATCCAATCTGAAATGAGCGAAAAAATGAAAAACAACAGTACGATTCTGAAATCTGTAACAAAACCGGGACGTTATTCCGGTGGCGAATATAATCAGATCATAAAAGATAAAAAAGCTGTAAAAGCAAGATGGGCATTTTGTTTTCCGGATACCTATGAGATCGGAATGTCAAATCTTGGAATCCGTATTCTTTACGGTGTTTTGAATCATGAAGACGACATTTGGTGTGAGCGGGTCTACACCCCGTGGACGGATATGATTGAGAAAATGCAGAAGTGCCATCTTCCTTTGACGGCACATGAGAGCAAGGATCCTCTTACGGAATTTGATATTGTTGGTTTTACTCTTCAATATGAAATGTCTTATACGAATGTTCTTGCCATGTTGAAACTTGCCGGAATTCCTTTGTATGCGAAAGATCGGGATGATTCCTTTCCGATTGTGATCGGTGGTGGACCTTGTGCATATAATGCAGAACCTGTTGCCGACTTTTTCGATTGCTTTTCGATTGGCGAAGGTGAAGATATGCTGGTTGAGTTTACTAAGCTATATATAGAGATGAAGGAAAGTGGTCACTACACAAAGAAAGAGTTTCTTTATGAAGCGGCAAAAACAATCGGCGGTTTGTACGTGCCGTCGTTTTATGAAGTTGACTATCATGAGGATGGGACAATAAAGGAATATCGACCGATTTACGAGGACATTCCGAAAAAAATCACAAAACGTATTATGAAGGACATGGATAAGTCCTACTTTCCGAAAAAAGTGGTTATGCCTTACATTGAGACGGTTCATGATCGTATTATGCTTGAGGTTTATCGCGGTTGTATCCGCGGATGTCGTTTTTGTCAGGCAGGCATGGTTTACCGTCCCGTTCGGGAGAAGACGGCGGACGTGCTGAATGATCAGGCGAAATGTTTGTTTGAATCTACGGGATACGATGAGATTTCTCTTTCTTCGCTTTCTATCAGCGATTATACACAACTTCCGGAGCTTACGGACAAGCTGATGGAATGGACCGATGATAATATGGTCAGCCTGTCATTGCCGTCTTTGCGGGTAGATAGTTTTACCAAAGAACTGATGGACAAAGTGGCATCGGTGCGTAGCTCGTCCCTTACTTTTGCACCGGAGGCAGGTACACAGCGGTTGCGGGATGTGATAAACAAAAATGTGAAGGAAGCAGATCTGATGCGCGCAGTAAATGTGGCATTTGATGCCGGGAAATCACAGGTTAAACTCTATTTCATGATGGGATTGCCTACAGAGACGAATGAGGATCTTGAAGGAATTGCCGAATTGGCGAAGAGGGTGATTGAGGCATATTATCAGAATCCCAACCACAATAAAGCACGGGCTCCGCAGGTGACAATCAGTGTTGCGTGCTTTGTACCAAAGCCTTTTACACCGTTTCAATGGGAGCCTCAGGATATGGCGGAAACTTTTGTAGAAAAGCAAAAATATCTCGGCAGCAAGATCACAGACAGAAAAATTCGATATCTGTTTCACGACCCCGGCACATCGCGGATTGAGGCGGTTCTTGCCAGAGGCGACCGTCGTCTGTCGCGGGCTCTTGCGCTTGCTTGTGAAGAAGGTTTTGTATTTGACGCGTGGGATGAATATTTCAATTATGAAAAATGGCTTTCTGTTTTGGAAAGATCCGGCATTCGTCCCGAATTCTATGCCAATCGCGCAATCGGCAAAGATGAGATTCTGCCGTGGGATATCATTGACTGTGGTGTGGATAAAAGTTTTTTCAAACGTGAGTGTGAAAAAGCATATGCCGGGATCGTAACACCCAACTGCAGAGAGCATTGCAATGGATGCGGTGTCAATAAACTCGGAGGGGAGAGATCGTGTTGTCCGAAATGGAGCAAGTAAAAGCCTGTTACAACAAAAAATCACGACCTGTGCTTGCAGAACCGCTTCCCGTGCGGATTCTGTTTCGCAAAGTCGGAAACTTACAGTATATATCTCATCTGGATTTGCAAAGAACCATACATCGAATTTTTGTCAGATCGGGAATTCCTGTATGGTATACACAGGGATTTAATCCACATATCAAAATCGTTTTTTCTCCGCCGCTTTCCATTGGAATGGAGAGTGAGTGTGAGATGATTGACATTCGTGTGGATCGGGAGATTTCGTATGAAGAAATGAAGGAACTGTTAAATCGGGAAGTGACCGATGAAATGCGGATTTTGGATGTCTATGTGCCAAAAACGAAGTTTTCCGATTATATATGGTCGGAATATGAGATGGAGATCGGAACACCGGATGTCGGACCTGAAACTGCTGAAGCAATGAATCAGTTGCTTTCGGAAAACGAATTGATGGTTGTGAAAAAAACAAAATCCGGCGAAAAGGAATTGAATCTGATTCCGCAGGTAAAGTCTTTCCATGCGGTTTATCAGAAAGAAAAAGGGGCGGTTTGTATAGATGCCGTTTTGAACGTGTCAAGTGAGAATTATCTGAATCCGGGACTTCTGTTGGATGTATTGTTTAGAAAATGCGGAATCAGCATGGAGCGGGAAGATGAAATGTGGTATACGATTCGGAGAATCGAAGCATTGCGGCAAGATGGCATAACGCCGTTTAGATGAAAGGAACAGAAATGAAACGAAGAATAGAAACCAAGTGCGTACAGAGCGGTTATATACCGGGAAATGGAGAGCCAAGACAGGTTCCGATTGTTCAAAGTACAACTTTTCAATATGCTACCGGTGAGGATATGGGAAGGCTGTTTGATCTTGAGGCTGAGGGATATTTTTATACAAGACTTCAGAATCCGACCAATGATGCCGTGGCGGCAAAAATTGCCGATCTTGAAGGCGGAACTGCCGCAATGCTGACCTCGTCCGGGCAATCGGCGAATTTTTATGCCGTATTCAATATTGCGAATTGCGGAGATCATGTTATAGCAAGCTCCTCAATTTATGGGGGAACCTATAATTTGTTTGCTGTTACCATGAGAAAAATGGGAATTGATTTCACGTTTGTGTCACCGGATTGCAGCGAAGAAGAACTGAATGCTGCGTTCAAGCCAAATACCAAGGCAGTATTCGGAGAAACGATTGCGAATCCCGCTCTTTGTGTTTTGGATATTGAGAAATTTGCGAATGCGGCACATCGTCATGGGGTTCCGCTGATCGTTGACAATACGTTTGCAACTCCAATTAACTGTCGACCTTTTGAATGGGGAGCAGATATTGTTACCCATTCCACTACCAAATATATGGATGGTCACGGTGCTGCTGTGGGGGGTTGCATTGTGGATTCCGGAAAATTTGATTGGGAGCGGTATGCGGACAAGTTTCCCGGACTTTGCACCCCGGATGAAAGCTATCATGGTGTGATTTATGTAAAGAAATTCGGACAGGAAAAAGCCTTCATTGTGAAAGCAACCTCACAGTTGATGAGAGATTTTGGTTCTATTCAATCGCCGTTTCATGCTTTTTTGTTGAATTTGGGATTGGAAAGTCTTCATGTCCGAATGAAGCGTCATTGCGAAAATGCACAGAAGATTGCGGAGTTTCTTGACGGCAATCCGAAGATTTCGTGGGTAAGATATTGCGGCTTGCCCAAGGATCCGTATTATTTGCTTGCACAAAAATATCTTCCGGATGGCTCCTGCGGTGTGATCAGTTTCGGTTTTGAAGGGGGCAGAGAGGCGGCAGAGACCTTTATGAGAAGTCTGAAGCTGATTGCCATTGAAACTCATGTTGCTGATGCCCGGTCTTGTTGCTTGCACCCCGCAAGTACTACACATCGTCAGATGAATGATGCAGAGCTGGTTGCGGCAGGAGTGTCGCCGGATCTTGTTCGTCTTTCTTGCGGAATTGAAAATTCGCAGGATCTGATTGACGATATTGCACAGGCATTGAATCAGATTCGCTAAGGAGTCACACCTATATGCCGATCAAAATACCAAACGAACTTCCCGCATATAAGACGCTGACGAATGAAAACATATTTGTCATGGATGAAAATCGGGCGGTGACACAGGATATTCGCCCTTTGCGAATTGCTATTGTGAATTTGATGCCGACAAAGATTGATACGGAAACGCAGCTTATGCGATTACTCGGAAATACGGCACTTCAGGTCGAGATTGAACTTTTACACACCAAAAGTTATGAATCCAAAAATATTTCCCGTGAACATCTGGCTTCGTTTTATAAAACCTTTGATGATGTACGGGAGGAATCTTTTGACGGCATGATTGTTACGGGGGCTCCCGTAGAACAGTTGCCGTTTGAGCAAGTGGAGTATTGGAAGGAATTGTGTGAGATTATGGAGTGGTCAAAGCGACATGTTCACAGTACCTTTCATATTTGTTGGGGAGCACAGGCAGGACTTTATTATCATTTCGGAATTCCAAAATATCCGCTTGAAAAAAAACTGTTCGGTGTTTTTTCACATAGAGTCGTCAGAAAAAGCTCAATTCTTTTTCGCGGTTTTGACGATGTTTTTATGGTTCCTCATTCCCGACATACGACTGTCCGTTTTGAAGATGTAGAGTCGTGTTCCGCACTTAAGATTCTTGCCGTTTCCGATGAAGCGGGGGTGTATGCTGTGTCGACGGAGAACGGAAGACAAATATTTATTACAGGACATTCGGAATATGATGCGGGAACACTGAATCGGGAATATCAACGTGACAAAAACTCCGGACTTCCGATTGAAATGCCGAAAAATTATTTTCCGGATAACGATGATACGAAACCTCCGGTTGTCGAATGGCGGTCTCATGCCAATCTTCTTTTTTCAAATTGGTTGAATTACTTTGTATATCAAACGACTCCATATAATCTGAAAGAACTAAAATAGAGGAGGAAAAATTATGAATTCCTTTTTGTTGCCACCTCCCGCTGTGCTGGTCACAAGAATTTTGGATTCTAAAAACGCTACACAACCTTTGATTCAGATGACATCTTTTAAACCGCCCTATTCTTTTGAAAAACAGGGGAAAAAACTTGAAAGATGCACACCGGAAGCCGAGGGAATTCCATCCGGATTAATTGAGAAATTTCTGAATCAGCTTCGTGCAGACGACACTTTGAATATGCACGATATTCTGATTCTCAGAAACGGGAAAATACTTTGCGAAGCTGGGTTCGGTGCCCAAAGGACAGATGTATGGAAATATACATTTTCCGCTTGCAAGAGTGTGACCTCGCTCGCTGTCGGTATGTTGATTGATGATGGCATTCTTTCATTGGATGAAAAAATTCTGGATATTTTTCCGAAAGAGCCGGGACCGATTGCGAGAATTAAGCTGAAGGACCTTTGCGTGGATGACCTTCTGACAATGAGAGCTACGATTTTGTTCAGCGAAGCGGAATCCATGACAACAACAGACTGGATTAAGGACTACCTGAATTTTGCCACAAAGGGAGAGATTGGAAAAACTTTTAAATACAATAGTTTGAACACGTATCTTTTGTCGGCAATTGTTACGAAAAAGACAGGGCTCAAACTGTCCGAATTTTTGGACAAACGACTTTTCAAACCTCTCGGGATTGTAAATTATTATTGGGAGAAATCTCCGCAGGATATAGACAAAGGCGGTTGGGGACTATATATTTTGCCGGAGGATTTTGCCAAGATCGGCTATATGGTAATGTGTGATGGTGTTTATGAAGGACAGCAGATCGTGTCCCGCGAATATATTCAGATGGCAACGGCAAAGCAGGTTGATGTACAGGAAGAAAGCGCAAGTTTCGATTACGGTTACCAGATTTGGGTTGGAAAAAAGACGGATACCTTTTTGTTTAATGGCATGTTGGGACAAAATGTAATAGGTTTTCGCAGAAATGGTTTGGTTGTTGTATCCAATGCCGGAAACGGAGAATTTTTTCAGCAAAGTAACTATTTTCACTATCTGTTGGAGGCATTTGACAGAGATTTTGAAAAAGAATTGCCGCAGGACATAAAGAGCAATCGGAAATTGAAAGAAACCGTAGACGCACTTTCTCTTTATACCGTTCATACGCCGAAATCGACATTTTGGTCAAAATTGTTTAACAAACCGAAAAAGACCCCTGATTTGTTTGATTCCGTGACAGGAGAGTACCGATATGCCGGAGGAGATAAAAATGCGGTCGGTGTCATGCCGTTGATCTTACAGGCGGTTCAAAATGAATATACCAAGGGCTTTGACAAAATGATTTTGCAAAAGAAGGATGGGATTCCGTATTTGTCCTATTATGAGAATGGGACGACCTATGCATTTGCACTTGGTTTTGATTGCCCGACAATCGAATCCTGTTCTTTCGGGAAAAACAATTTTTTAATTGCTTGCTCGGCAAAATTTCGTCATAATGAGGATGATCGACTTGTACTCATTGTCCGTCTCGATTTTTTGGAAACCCCCTGTTCCAGAGTTTTAAAAATTGTATTTGACGGGCGAGGGAATGCCATAATCCGTCATACCGAAATTCCGGGTGAGGATTTTGTTGCTGATGCCACATCGGATATGCTGAAGCAGATATCGGAAATTCCGTTGCCGTTTATTTCGGGTATGATTGATCGATTCGGAGAGGATTACACCGAGTTGAAACTTCACAAGGCATTTTCTCCCGAAATCAAGGTTAGTAAGGTTTAATAAAAACGTCGGGAATTCTACTTCATTTTTACAACAAAAAGCGGTTGTTCAATACGCTTGGTAGAGAACAACCGCTCTTGCTTTTGGATGGCTGTTTGAGACAGCCTTTTATTTATAATACGGGTTTCAACTTTTGACGACTCCTTTTTTTATGTCTGTGACAAAAGCATCTATGCGCTCTAAAGCGGATGTGATGTGCTTGATGGAATACGCATAGGAAATGCGGGAAAATCCCTCGCCGCTTTCCCCGAAAGCAGTGCCGGGAATAATGGCACATTTGTAACCGTAAAGGAGTTTTTCACAGAACTTGTCACTTGACATTCCAAATTGCCCGATATCGGGGAAAATATAAAAAGCACCTTTGGGTTCAAAAGCATCAATACCGATGTTTTTCAATCCCGAATAAATATATTTGCGACGACGATCGTATTCTTCCGCCATCATCTGAATATCAGCATCTCCGTTCTTCATTGCCTCAATTGCAGCAAGCTGTGAAGTGGTTGGTGCACACATAATGGCAAACTGATGGATTTTCAGCATTTGCTTGATAATCGGGGCAGGTGCACATAAAAATCCGAGACGCCACCCGGTCATGGCATACGCCTTGGAAAAGCCGTTGACAACGATTGTACGCTCCCACATATCCGGGATGTTTGCGATGGAAATGTGGTGCCCTCCATAGGTCAGTTCGGCATAAATCTCGTCCGAAAGTACCATGATATCAGTGCCTCGCAAAACAGAGGCAATGTCCTCCAATTCCTCGCGGGTCATAATGGCACCTGTCGGATTGTTCGGAAAGGGAAGAATCAGCATTTTTGTTTTTGGTGTGATAAGCGATTTAAGAGCTTCCGGATTCAGTCTGAATTCATCCTTCCGTTCGGTTTTCAAAATGACGGGAGTGCCGCCCGCCAGTTTTACAATCGGCTCGTAACAAACAAAGCATGGAGTCGGAATAATGACCTCGTCGCTCGGCTCTACAATTGCCCTTACGGCAATGTCAATCGCCTCCGATCCGCCGACTGTGACAATGGTTTCCGTAGAGGCATCATATTGCAAACCGAAACGACGCATCATATAAGCGGAGATTTCGGAACGAAGTTCCGGTGTTCCAGCGTTTGAGGTATAATATGTCATTCCTTTTTCGAGACTTTCAATGCCGGCTTCACGAATATGCCATGGTGTTGCAAAATCCGGCTGACCGACCGTGAGAGCAACAATGTCATTCATGTTGCCAACTAAATCGAAAAATTTTCGTATGCCGGACGGCTTCAAAGAAACCGCGGTCTTGGATAAAACCTTGCTGTAGTCCATCAGAATTCATTTCCTCTCAGATCTTCCTCAATGCAACCGTAGACCACGCCTTTGTCCTTGTATTTCCGGAGAACAAAGTGAGTGGCGGTGGAAATAACGGAGTCAATAGGGGCTAACTTTTGTGCTACAAAATAGGCCACTTCCTTCATGGTCTTTCCTTCAATGAAAACGGCGAGGTCGTACGCTCCGGACATCAGATATAAGCTCTGAACTTCGGGATGTTCGTAAATTTTTTCGGCGACTTTATCAAAGCCTCGGTCTTTTTGCGGTGTCAGTTTGACTTCAATCAACGCGGTAACATATTCCTTGTCGGTTTTGTCCCAGTCGATGATAGTTTTATAACCGAGAATAATGCCATCTTTTTCGTATGCTTGAATGATTTTCCGAATGTCACCCTCTTCTTTGTCCAACATCACAGCGAGTTGCTTTGGTGTGAGGGTTGCATCGTCTTCCAACAGTTTCAGAATTTTATCCATAATTGTAAACTCCTTTCAGTTTGCTTTGTGATTTTGCGTAATCGTTTCGTAAGAAAGCCCGTAACGGTTGGCAATGTCGCGTGCATAGCTTTTTCCGTCCGGTTTGGCGCGAATGATTTTGAAAGATCGTTTGCCCGATTGCATTCCGGCAACCAAGGTGTCAATCGGCTTTCCGCCATCCGTAGCCGCTCGCTTGTTGATGTTATCAATTTCGGCGGCAAGCTCGTGAAGATGGGTGGAAAACAGACATCGACAACCAATCACGGCAAGTCCACCAAGAACCTCAGCGGCAATGTAGGAGGCTTCAAAGGATCCTGTCGAGGAAAGCGATTCGTCAAGAAGTACCAGACTGTTTCCTGTAATGGTTTGCAGAATTTCATCCAATCTTGCACATTCTTCACCCAAACGCCCCTTGTCAATGGTGTCATCGGCACCGGTCGGGAAATGCGTGCAGATTGCATCGACAGGGCTGATGACAGCGGATTCGGCGGGCAGAAACAGACCGAGCTGCAACATAACCTGAGCAAGCCCGAGTGCACAGGTGATAACGGATTTTCCGCCGCGATTGGGACCCGTCAAAACATAGATTCTTGCTTTATCATCGAAAACAAGGTCATTTAAAACCACGTCATCGTCGATCTTCAGCGCAACACTCGGATTATAAAGACCTTTGACGTCAAAGGCTCTGTCCTCCATGGGGCGGAGCGTCGGGATACAAAGGGGGCATCCCTTGTCTTTCAGACGGCGAAGAGCTTCCGAACCTTTTACCGCAAATTCGATTTCGCCGAGAATATCCAACAGAAAATCGGTGTTGTCCAAAACGTAACTCTGAACAATTTTTTTCCAGGAGCGCAGAGAAGATTTGTAAACATCATTGATAGCCGAATTGAAAGCAAGAGACAAAGCGGTCTTTTGATTTTCGTTCTGTTTTTTTCCAAACGGAACAAGATTTGCGATGCACGTGTATTCGTCGTCTTTGAAATTGAGACGGAGGATTTTTTCAATTACGTCACCGGAACGGAAGGATTCGGGATTGATCGAAAGGACGCCCGCTTCCTTCGGACGGAGAAGGGAGTCCAGATTGACCCCAATGGTAATGCTTTTGATTTCGCGAACTCTTTCGGTCAGTTCCGACAGCTTTTGATTGAGTTCTTTGTAATAGTCACTCTCGGCAAGTTCACGGATTCGCTCGGAAAAGGATAAATACGCGCGGCTGTGAAGGTTTCCCTCAAGACCGGAGAACCCGGCGTGTAAGAGATCAATGCAGGAAATATACAGTTCAATTTCTGTCATGCTGGAAAGATAGGAGGTTGTATCGCCACTGTCAGCCTCCAAACGTCTCAGTTCCAGGATATCTCCGAGAATCGGAATCAGGGAATTCAAAGTGTCGGCAATGGCGGGATTGTGAAGCATATCTTCAAAGACTTCGAGCCGATAACGGATGACCTCCGGATCGGTGGTGAAGTATTCCGAGAGATCGCTGTTGCAAAGCCGGATCAAATCGGACATTCCCAGTTCTTCCAATACAAACATATCAATTTTCGGCACATGTTCTCCGCGGAAATGTGCCTGTCGTGAAGCGGTGTCCGGATAAAGAAGTGAAAAATCATTCATGGTTGCGGTGTGTTCCTTTCCAATATCTGCTTTTGCGGATATTGTTTTGGATATGATAGGATTATTGTATCATAAAGAAAGAAATTTGTAAAGATGAAAACAATTATTTTGCTGTGAAAGGTTGCAATGATGGAAAAAATATGGTATAATGTAGTCAAATTAGCCGATTGTTTATTATAAAAGGAGAGATTTTTTATGAAAAAATTCATGGATCAGGATTTCCTGTTATCGACCAAAACCGCACAGGTTCTTTTTCACAACTATGCGGAAAAACTTCCGATTATTGATTATCATTGCCACTTGTCACCCAAGGAAATCGCCGAAGATAAACATTATACCAATATTACAGAGGTATGGCTTTACGGCGATCACTATAAATGGAGAGCGATGCGTGCCTGCGGTATAGATGAAAAGTACATAACCGGAGATGCCTCCGATTATGAGCGGTTTCGTGCATTTTGTTCCATTATGCCGAAGCTGATCGGAAATCCCATGTATCATTGGAGTCATCTTGAGCTTCAGAGATATTTTGATTGCGATCTAGAGATTTGCGAAAAGAATTGTGACGAGATATGGCGAATCACATCCGAAAAATTGGCAGACCCCAAGATGAGCGCACAGAATCTTATCCGAAATTCCGGCGTTGTTCTTGTATGTACGACCGATGATCCCGCCGATTCGCTG
The DNA here is from genome assembly GCA_934489945.1 of uncultured Eubacteriales bacterium. Taxonomy (GTDB): domain Bacteria; phylum Bacillota; class Clostridia; order Oscillospirales; family CAG-272; genus RGIG8775. Next base: position 22,077 of record CAKSSY010000008.1, on the reverse strand, counting down.
GAGTATCACAAAAAGATTGCCGAAAACGGATTTGGAGTGAAGGTTCTTCCTGCGTTCCGTCCCGATAAGGGTATGAATATCGAGAGGAAAGGCATTTCCGCATACTTCAAACAGCTTGGAGAATCGGTTGGTGTGGAAATCAAGGATCTTGCTTCGCTGGAAAAGGCGTATGAAATTTCTCTGGGTCGCTTTGAGGTCTTGGGATGCCGTACTGCCGACCATGGTATGGATAATGCAATCAGTTTTGTAAAGCCGGATCCGTTCCATGCCGACGCAATTCTGAAAAAGGCAATTGCAAGTGACGGTGCCGATGTTACAAACGAGGAGTTAACTCTTTATAAGTCTCAAATGATGCGCTTTTTCGGTATTGCTTATAAAAAACGCGGCTGGGTGATGCAACTTCATTATGGCGTTATGAGAAACCCCAATACCGAGATGTTCGGAAAGCTTGGACCGGATACCGGTTACGATATTATCAACGGAGCTGTTTCCACGGCGAAGATTGCCGAACTGTTGGATTACCTTAAGGATAATGATGGACTCCCGAGAACCGTTATTTATTCGATCAATCCTGTTGAAAATGCTGCAATCGGCACACTTTGCGGTGCGTTCTGTATCGGGGACGGGAAGGGGAAGCCTACTGTTACACAAGGCTCTGCATGGTGGTTCAATGACAATTTTGACGGCATGGTGGCGCAAATGAAGTCTTATGCCAATCTGTCGGCATTTGGCAATTTCCTTGGTATGCTGACGGATTCGCGCAGTTTTCTGTCTTATCCGAGACACGAATACTTCCGCCGTATTCTTTGTCGAATCATCGGCGAATGGGTTGAGGAGGGAATGTATCCTGAAAACTATGAGTCATTGGCACAACTCATTGCCGATATTTGCTATAATAATACCAAAGACTATTTCGGATTCGAGGTTTTGTGAGAGAGATAAAATCCTTTTTGCAAGTTGTTTTTCCGTATTTTCAAAAACATTTACATAAAAAGGAGAAAAAACATGAAAAAACTGATTGCCCTTGTTTCCCTTGTTCTTGTTGCTTGTATGCTTTTGATGTCTTGTGGAGGTCCCACGACACCCGAAAGCACGGACACCAAGCAGGAAACCAAGCAGGAAACCAAGCAGGAAACCAATCCGGAGTCTACTAAGCCCGAGACAAAGCCGGAAACGAAACCCGAGACGAAACCGGAGACAAAACCCGAGACCAAACCGGAAACCACTCAACCAGAAACCAAGGAAGAAATTCCGATTCCTGAACCCGTGGAAGGACAGTTGTTTTTGAATTTCAATACCAACGATGATTTTGAAACCTATCTTGAAAAAGCCGGTAACGGTATCAAATTCAATGGCAGTGGGAACAGAAACGGTGAAATTCGCGATAACACCTATTATAATTCCGGCAATATGTGTGTTCTTGAAGACACCACCAACTTGATGTTTGGAGGTTTGGATACCGGTACGCCGTTCGTATATACCATCACATTCAAAATGAAGATGGAGACCTTTTCTCCTCTTGAGAGCGGTAAAACGTTGCTGAATATTCACGGCTTCAAAGGTGAAGGTTATACCATTTCTAATTACAACAAAGAGATTCGTGTGGACGATAAAGGTATAATCTATATGGATGGCAATACGGCAACCGGTATCAAGGTCGATTTGGACGAATGGTTCGACGTGAAACTTGTTGTAGATGCTACGACCAAGACCGAAACCCTTTTCATCAATGGAACAGAGTGCGGTTCAAAAGGGATTAAGATGGATACTTCATTGGGACGTTGTGGCTTCCGTTTCGGTGACGGCGGCGGCGCGAAGTTCTATGTGGACGATTTTAAGGTGACAAAGGATTAAAAAACATGAAAAAAATTTGCGGATTGCTTGCACTTTTGTTGGCTTTCTGTACGATTCTGATTTCCTGCGGAGAAACTGTCTCCGCAGGAACAGAAACCGATCCCAAAACAGATTCCACAAAACAAGCGGAAATCAATACTTACGAAGAAAAGACCTTTGACATGAAAGCTGCCGGAGCTTATTATAAACAGCTCGGAAGATCCTGTATGATTGACACGACGCTTTGTTGTGATTTCGGAACCGCAGGATTTGAGATGACGGCAGATTGTAAGGGAGATATAAAACTGTCGGTAGTTGCAGAGTCGGTGAGACTTGAGATCGTAGTTGACGGTGTAAAGACCGAGCATTTTTTTGTTTCCACAGGTGAACATACCATCGCTTCCGGGCTTTCGGCAGGCATTCATACGATTCGTGTGATCAATGAATCGCTGTCAAAGTTGCTGATTCAGAAGATTACGCTTTCCGGAAACCTCATGAAAACTCCCGAGACAAGCTGTTATCTTGAAGTTATCGGTGACTCTGTTACGGCGGGAGCCGGTCTCTACGGAAAATTTGAGGGAAGCGATGCCACTGCGGCATATGCTTATGTTGCGACCGAGATTCTCGGATGCGATTATACCAATTTCGGAATTGGTGGTACCAGTATTGCCTATGCGCCCGGTGCTTCGATCAATCTGAAATATCCTTATGCGAGTACATCGCGTGCAGAGCTTTCCGGAAAGCCGTATACGCCGTACAGAAAGCCAGATCTTGTGGTAATCAACCTCGGAACCAATGATAACTGGCAGTGGTTTTCTGGCAAGCTCCTTTCGGACGGTACGGAAGGAACGGTATCCAATGCTAATAAAACGGATGGCTATTATACTTATGAGAAATTTGATGCTGCCTTTGATCAGTTTATAGAGTCTGTTTTTGAGATAAACGGTTCTCGGGATATTCCTATTCTGTTTGTATTCGGATGTATGATTAACCAAAATTATACGATGGGAACCGATCGGATGCTGAAACGGATTGAGGAAAAGGTGGCGGAAGGATATAAGTGGAAAACCGTTTGGTTGACTACCAACCGGTCGGGAGAGAATGGGCATCCTGACAGAGCCGGAGCTAAAAAGCAGGGGGAAGAGCTTGCCGCATTTATCGGAAAAGAATATTCGGATATTTTCGGAGAAACTATGAAAAATGCGGTAATTCCTGTCAGAAAGGATGCAGAATCCGAGGATGAAAAGGATACGGTTGCTCCCAAGCCCGAGAGACCTGCTGTGACTCCTTCAGAAGGAAGACTGGTACTTAATTTTGACACAACCGAATCTTTTGAAAAATATATGGAGAACGGAAATACCGGCTTCATTCTTCCGCATAGTAAAAAGACGGGCGAAATCCGCGAAAATCTGTATTATAACAGTGGAAACGAGTGTTTCTTTGAGGATACGACAAGGTTGATGTCCGGTGATTTTGGTAAAGACACAGCGTATACGTATACAATTGAATTTTTGATAAACTTTGAAACATTCTCCAAAAAAGATAACGATACGGTTTTCAATCTCCACAGTTATAAGGAGGATGGTTCAATTGCTGACTGGAATAAGATGCTGACCATGGATCCGGACGGAACAGCGCATATTGATACGACACGTAATCCGGGAGGTTCTTTCAAAATGGAACTCGGAAAATGGTATGTTGTGAAATATGTGGTGAATTGCACAGACAAAACGGTCTCTTTGTTTATAAACGATGAGGCTTGTGGTACCATCGGCTCTTTCAAATTTAATATGCCGACTCCTCATATCGGCTTCAGATTCGGAAATGGCGGCGGTTGTAAATTTTATGTTGATGATATTGTAGTAACCAAGGTTGTCGATTAAAGATTCGACAATACGGTGTCGCCGCGTGTGATTTTTCACCGCGGCGAATTTTTATGGAGGAAAAATGGCAATTCAGATAAAGGGAAATGATTGGTTGGTTGAAGTAGAATCCACGGTTGAAGGAATCTATGTCAAGAGTGGCTTTTTCGGTCAGGTTCGCTTGGAACCAAGTGAGATTTTTACATTGCGCTTGAAAGACTGTAACAGAGATCGGGAATTGCGTCTTACTTCGCGCAGTGCCTTTGGTAGTGTGAAAACCGAGCAGTCGGACGGGAAAATCGACTTTTATTTTTCGCAGTATCCGGAGGTACCCGATGTTTCTGTGACGATTACCGCGTCTTACGATAAAACGGGAATTTCGTGGACGGGAGACGTGCAAAATCACAATCAAAACTGGTCCGCTATGGAGCTTTCTTATCCGACACCGATTTTAATGGCGAAAGACCGCGATTTTTTTGAGCCGGCGGAGAGCGGTCAGGTTATTCATAACATTGGAAATGATGGTGTCTTTGCGGCGGAAGTGCCGGAAAAAATCATGACGTATCCTTCAAGGAAATGTTGTATGCAGTATTTTGCCGTTTACGGGCAAGAGAGTGGAATCTATCTCGGAATTCATGACGGAAGTGCTGCCAGCAAGGAGATACGTCTTACTTGTCCTGATGGGAAGCTCGGAATCGGTGTTCGGTTCTATGGAATCGGTGCATCCCTTGTTGCGAATTCCTTTGCTTTGCGTGGCTCTTCGCGATGGCAGATTCTGCACGGCGATTGGTACGATGCATCTATGATCTATTCTTCTTTCGTGCAAAAAGAAGCATCATGGCTTCCGCAGACAGGTGTCGATGGCAGACCGGATACGGAAAATCGGTATAAGGATATTGCGTTTTGGGTGATGGATGCCATGCCGAACACACCGGAACAGGGAGAGAATTGTCCGAAGAATCTGACTTCTGACAGCGATAAAGCGACTCCCGATTATTGGTATGAAAGACCGACACAATTGAAAAAAGAACTCGGGATTCCAATTGCCTATCATATTTATAACTGGCATGAAACGCCGTTTAATCTGGATTATCCGCATTACCACGCAAAAAAGGAATTTCTTGAAAAACGGGAGGAATTCCGCGAAAACGGCTTGTATGTAATGCCGTATATCAACGCTGTCAGCTGGGAGATGCTGGATGCCGAGGAAGGGTACGAAGTCAATTATGCCAATACCGGAAAATATGGAGTCGCCATCAAGGAAGATGGTTCCGAGCGATTTTCCAATTATCCGCAAGTCAAAAAGAGCGGAGAAGGATCACATTTGGCACCGATTTGTCCGACCTTCCGACGTTGGTGGGAAATCATGGATGAAGTGTCTCGCTATTTGGTGGATAATCTGAAGGTTGAAGGCGTATATTATGATCAGGTTTCGGCACATGCCGGATTTCCGTGTTACAGTAAAACACATGGGCATTTGCCCGGCGGAGGTAGTTATTGGGCAGAAGAATATACGGCAATGATGCAGAAAATACGGGAACGGAAAAATCACGGTTTTTGTTTTTCGGAGTGTAACGCCGAACCGTATATGAAAGGATTTGACGGTTATCTTACATGGACATGGGTATGTGCCGGAGAGGTTCCTGCATTTTCTGCCGTTTATGCAGGGTATATTGTAATGCTCGGAAGAAATCTTGACGGCACTAAAAAAGAAGACGATGCGTACTTTCGTTATGCGGTGGCTCGTTCTCTTCTTTTCGGTCAGCAGATCGGATGGTGTAAATCGGATGTATTTGAGAATGAGAAAAAAATCGGTTTCTTGAAAACAATCGTGAAAATTCGTCACGATTATGCAACATTTTTCAGGTCGGCAAGAATGTGCCGTCCGCCTAAGGTTACCTCATCCGGAAAAGCGACAATTGCATCTCCTGCACTTTGGTATAAAACGCCAATCAAGATGGAACCTGTTGAAGGTGCGGCATGGAGAAGCTATGACGGCACAAAAGTGGTGATATTTCTGACAAATTCATCCGAAAAAGAATTGCAATATACTTTTTCGTTTCTTCCCGATGAGTATGGTGTCAACAAGAAAAATCTGCCGGATGGCTTTTGCTTTGACGGCAAAAAGGTAACAGCCACGGGAACGATTCCGCCGTTATCCTGTTTGACATGGACCCTCGTAAAAGAATAAAGGTAAATTTTTGTCTTGTATAACAAATTCCCCACAGAGAGCAGACAGTGAAATTGAGTTGCACTCTGTGGGGAATTTTTGTATTGTAGAATCTTTGGGTAGCACGGATTTGGCATGATGCCCCAAATTGAGGGGAGATGGGGGAATATCAGATCGGTTTAAAGTGTCTGAAAAAGTGACAACCATTGACGGGCAATCAGTTCATGACCGTTTTTGGTAGGATGTACACCGTCCCGTGCCCAATAAGAGTTATTTTGGGGCAAAGCGGCACAACGATTGAATTCTTCTTGCAGGTGGATGACGGAAAGATCAAATTTTTTGCCGAGGCGTTCTACTGCCGCAATGCGCTTCGGCACTTCCATGCAGAAGCGATTCCAACGATCAGGGTGTTCTTCCGTATTTTCGGTTGCCTCTCCCTTCAGGACATAGGGGGCGAGAAGAATCATTTTTGTTTGTGGAAGGGCGGTACGAATTTCTTCCAACAGCATGGTATATATTTTTTCAAATTTGAGTGCGTCTACTCCGTCCGCGCGCGATATTTCGTGCCAAACGTCATTGATTCCGATCAAAAAGCTGATAACATCCGGCTTCAGATTGATGATGTCCGCTTTGATTCGCGCATAGACATCCACAACACGGTTGCCGCTGACGGCACGGTTCAAAACGGTGTATTCTTCCGGATGTTCAAATCCAAGTCGGGATGCGACGAAAAAGGGTAACCTTGTCCGAGTCCAAGTGGGTCTTTGCGGTCTCTGCCGCAATCGGTTATAGAATCCCCCTGAAAAAGAATGGTTTTCATGGATATTTTCTCCTGTTTTCGATAGTTTTATTATACACGGTTTCCATCCAAAAGTCAATAGAAAAAGGCTGTGCATCTTTGAGGATGCACAGCAAAAGTGTCAGGAATCCTTTGGCTTTTTGGGAACAACGGCGATAATAACAATAATGACAGCGACTACAATGATAACAGCAAGAACAATTCCGATAATTCCGGTCGTCTTGTTGGTATCGTCAACGGTGTCTCCGTCAGCATCACTGTCAACAGAATCTTTGATTCCGTCGTTGTCGTCATCGCTGTCAACGGCATCGGGGATCGAATCGCCGTCATTGTCACCGACCGCACCGCCGATATCAGCATCGGGGATATTCGTATCGGGTAATAAGGTATCCGGGACAGTTGTTTGAGCAGAATCCGAATCGTTCATACTGTCGGTTCCGTTATCATTTCCCATATTGCCATCAGTTCCGCTGTTGTCAGCTCCACCGCCGATGCCGCCACCGGGAAGTCCGGTCATACCATTTCCGGTACCGGGAATGTCTGTAATTCCGTTACCGGCATCGGGTAAATTATCCGGAATACTGTTTCCGTTGTTGCTGTCTCCGGGGAGGAGAACGTCATTTGGAAGATTGTCCTGTGTTCCGGCAGGCGGGGGAAGCGTGTTGTTCATGTCTGCCTTATTCATTTCCGTCGCCGCGGCAAGAATTCCGAGCGAAAGTGCCAGAATCACCGCGACACAAAGACCGCAAAGCAATTTATTTTTCATAAAAAACCTTTCTGTTGTAATCAAAAATGTGTCTGATGTTATTTTGACGCACCAAAAAGGTTTTATTTGTTGAAATAATTGCAGAAAAAAAGAAAAAAAGGAATTTTTAATATTTCGGTTTGCTGTCGTCGGAATGTTGGCAGGGGTGAAGGAAGAAGTCTGTCAAGTCCATTTCATATATACCTTCACTATTTTTATGGAACCCGATCGCTTTCATAAGCGTTTCGTCCGCTTTGTCGGAGAGAAAAACCGCTTTATGAACATCGCAGAGATCGATGAAATTTAATGTGGCACGTCCCATCAGAAACAGTGCTTCAAAATCTTCCTTGTCGGGAATCAGTGTGAGATTATAGATTTCCCCGATTCCTTCGGTTGTGCGAAATTGGCAAATGCCAATAAAAACATCGTCAACAGAAGCGGCGTATGCGAGAGCATCCTTGCGGTAAGGGATATGACAACGGGAACACGCAAGCTCCTGTTCATTTTTGGACTGAATGGGAAGAATTTTCAGCATGATTTTTCTTCTTTCTTTTTGATTTTGCCCTGCTTCAGATATTCGACCTGACTGTGTGTCAGATAACGCCATTTTCCAATGGACAAGTCTCCCAGTTCCAGATTTCCGATTGCCACGCGGGTCAAACGCAAAATCTTTAGTCCCTGTGATTCACACATTTTTCGGATTTGCCGATTGCGTCCCTCGAAAAGTTTCATACGCAGAACCGTATAATCCTTTTTGGCGGTTATGATTTCGGTTTTGACCGGCAGAATGGAGTAGCCATCGATTTCCATAGGGGAGGCAAGAGCTTTTTGCTGTTCAACCGTGACGGTGCCGGCAATCCGGACATGATAGATTTTTGGGATTTCGTGTTTTGGGTGTGTCAGTTTGTAAGTGAGGTTTCCGTCATTGGTTAAAAGCAGAAGTCCCTCAGAGTCCATGTCGAGGCGTCCGACCGGATACAGTCTTGTTCCGACATCGGCTACCAGTTCTGTCACGCAATGTCTGCCTCTGTCGTCCGTGACGGAGGATAGATAGCCGCGGGGCTTATTGAGCATGACATATTTGAAAATAATTTTGTCTGGTGGTTTGAGAATTTGCCCCTGATATTCCACCAAGTCGGTTTCAGGATCGATTTTTTGACCGATTTCGGCACGAATACCGTTGACGAAAACCTTGCCGGCTTTAATTTCCTCTTCGGCAGCACGTCTTGAGAGAATATCGCAGTCGGTAAAAAACTTTTGCAGTCTGATTGGTTCCATGTTGTTCCTTTTTCGTTTTATTTTTTGAATTGTGAGAGGAGCCATGTCCACAGGCTCATGCGATGTGTCTCTTTTGGCACAATCTCCGAGGCTATCAAGTCACTTTCAGAATTTTCCTTGCCGTCACACAGACAGATGATTTTTCCGATTTTGACACCAGACTCAATCGGGGCGTAGACAAAGCGCGGAAGTTCAATGCGAAAGGTGATGGCACCGTGTTCCTTTTTTAGCGTTGCGGCAAGAGGGGTGGCATTTACGACTGTGCACGTTTGAACGGAACCGCCAACGACAGGAATCGAAACTGAATATTCGCCTTTTTCGGCATATGTGATTCGTGTATAGTGAGAAAAGCCGAAATCGAGCATGGCGGTATGATCTCGCCAGTCTTCCGGAGCACGAAGTGTTACGGCAACGAGAACCAGATCATCGCGTTCGGCAGCACTGACAAGACAACGACCGCTTTTTTTGGTAAATCCTGTTTTCACACCAATGGCACCATCGTATTGACGGAGCATTTTATTGTGATTGATCAGAACGCGAACTCCTTCGTCTGTGTTAAGAGGAATGGTTTTTTTATAAGTGGAACATATTTTACGAAAGGTTGAGTTTGAGAGTGCATATGCTGTCAGTTTGGCAAGGTCGTAAGCAGAGGTATAGTGCCCATCGCTGTCAAGACCGTGTGGGTTCTCAAAATGTGTGTTGACAAGTCCAAGCTGTTCCGCCTTTTCATTCATTTTGTTGGCAAATTCCGCCACACTTCCCGCCACTTCAATCGCAATGGCAGTTGCGGCATCATTGGCGGACTCCAACAACAACGCATAGACCAAGGACTCCATTGTCAGTTTTTCGTTTGGATAAAGGTAAATAGAGGACCCCTCAATCCCTGTTGCGTCCGGAGAAACTTTAATTTCTTTGGAAAGATCGGAGTTTTCAATGGCAACAATGGCGGTCATAATTTTGGTGGTCGATGCCATAGGCAGACGGATAAACGCATTTTTTTGGTAGAGCACCTGACCTGTTGCGGCATCCATAAGAACTGCGCTTTGTGCCGAGACGGAGAGCCCCTCTGCCGAGCATGGCACAGAAAAGGTGCAGAGAAAAACCAAAATAAAAGCAAGAATTCCCGAAAAAAATCGATTCCGTATCATATCCAGACCTCACAGTCAACAAGTTTTCAATTTAATGTATGTTTTTGTGAGGGCAGATATGCGTTTATTCGCGGCTGTCTGTGTGAGACACCTCCGGTTCTTCGGTAGAGGCGGTGAATGCGGGTTCATGATTTTCAGAATCCTTTTTCTTGAAAACAGCCTTGATACGGCTGATGATTTCTGGCGAACGCTCAATAATACCGGTAATCTGTTCCACAGGATCGGTCGGATAGGGCTGACCGACGTTTATCATTTCGATATTACCATCTTTTTTCACGACAAGAAAGCCGACAGGGCTGATCGAAAGACCGGTACCGCCGCCGGCTCCGAAATTTTGGGGACGATTGGCGGCAGTCGTTTTTCCGTCGTAATCAAGACCGCCCGAAGCGTAGCCGACTGAAACTTTGGACACAGGGATAATGGTTGTTCCGGATTCGGTGTGAATTGGTGCACCGATTACGGTGTCTGCGTCGATCATGGAACGGATATTTTCCAAAGATGCACGGATGATTTCTTCTAATTTGTTTTCGTTTGCCATTATGAAGGATCCTTTCTGTTTTTTTGTTTTTTTGATTTCAGATAGGTAATTGCCACTTTAAACAGAATATCGAGAAGATGCCACACACGAAGAGAAAAAACAAGGCGGATGTCGGCGGATGTTTTGTCAGCCGTAAAATCCGGTCGAACCGTGATTTGATCACGACGGCTTTGTTTCAATGTGCCGAACCCGGAAAGAGTTTCTAATAAAAAGATGACACTCTGATTAACCGCTCCGAACAAAATTGCCGTACTTGCAGCATCGCCCGTGGCAACTGTGATGCAGATGCGGGAAGAACGGATGCGTAAATGTCCGAAAGATGCTTTCAGAAGAGAAGAAAGCAGATTTCGTATCAATTCCAGGTTTTGAATGATGGTTTTTCCGGCAGAGGGCTTTTCTGTTTTGAAAGTATGTTTTTTTTCTTTTTTTCTGAGTTTTGCCATTTTCCGTTCGGCTTTTTTTCGGCGTTTGGCTATTGCTTTTGCGGTATAATCCGAAAGACGTACCGGTTTGTTGGAAGAAGGATAAAGAGGAAAACGCAGGAAGAGCACCGAGAGAGTAGCCGAAAAGTCGTCGCGATAACAGAGAATCAGATTGCCGCGGATTATCAGAAGACAAAAGAGAAACAGAATGATTCCGAGAATTATCCATACAGCCGTCATTCAATCCCTCCTTCCGACTGCGGTCAGACATTCAAAGTATTGCCAAGGACGATCACAGTTAGTCGGTGTTCGGATCGTCGATATTGCCATCCGTGTTTTCCGTGTCGGAAGCAGGAGGTGTGATAACACTGTTGTTAGGAATCTCCATAGTCATCTGACTCATGTCAACTTCACCGTCGGCATTTACGTTAATGGTCATCAATTCGGTTTGCGGAAGATCTTCAATAGAGGAAAGTCCAAATACGCGAAGAAATTTTTCGGTTGTGCCGTAAAGTGTTGGGCGTCCCGGGGCATCCAGCTTTCCAACCGCGTGAATAAGATCCTTGTCGATCAGGGAATTGACCGAATAATTGCTGTCAACCCCGCGGATGGTGTCAATATAAGTCCGGGTGACCGGTTGATTGTAAGCGACAACGGCAAGTACTTCCATGGAGGAAGCCGAAAGATTGCCTCCGCGGCGAATATCGAGTGCCTCGCGTATGTACGGGGCGAAAATTTCTTTGGTACAGAACTGACAGGTTTCGTCAAACATTAAAAGATGGATTCCGCGTCCCGATCCTTCCTTATTGTACGTTTCTGCCATGTGTTCAATAATTTTTTTGGTGTCCTTTTTGGTAAGTCCGAGGACATCGGCAATTTTTTCATAAGAAACGGGATGACCTGCCGCGTACAGAATGGCTTCGATTCCCGCTTCAAGGTTTCGGATTTGTTCCACCTGCTCATCCATTGTTTTGATCCTCCGATCCGATCAAGTTTTTTTCATCTTCCGGTTCAACATAGTTTTCGTTGATTACAAAGTGTGTCGAAACTCCTTCCAGAGTATGTGGGGCATCTTCGTCTTCAACAATGGAAATGCGGTTAATCTTCACCAACTCCAAAACGCCGATAAAAATGGCAATCATGTCAGGCAGAGAAACGGAATCGTCCAAGAGTTCACCCAGTGTTACGTTGTGTTTTCGTGTCATGTGATCCAGAATACCTACAATTTTAACCTCAACCGGAACGATTGGTGCACTTATCATAGGGGTAAACGGTTCTTTACTCTTGGCACGTTCCATAGCGGCATTGTACGCAATAATTCTGCGTACCGCGAGGCAAAGCGATTCAACTTTTTGATCGGCAACGAAGGTCTTGTCCACCGAGATTTCGTCCGTATCCTTAACCATTCTGCCGCTGAACGCCGCATACATAGGAGAAAGGACCAATGTTGCCGCTTTTGCTTGCTGGTATTTTTGCAAAGCATCGGCAAGTTGTTTTCGCGGGTCCTCTTCGATTTCCTCGTCGCGGGGCAGAAGCATTTTGCTTTTTATCAGCATCAGCTCACTTGCCATGAGGATAAATTCCGAGGCAATGTCCATGTCCATGTTCTGTGCATCTCGGATAAAATCCATGTACTGATCGCAGATCATGGCAATGGGGATGTCCTCAATATTCACTTTGTTTTTCTGAATCAGTGTCAATAAGAGGTCAAGGGGACCTTCAAATTGATCGATTCGATAGGTAAGTGTATCCATGACATCCCCCTTTCCGAAAAATCAGGAAAACAGAGCCTGTGAGAGATAAGAAATCTGAACATTCAGGTCAAAATTGGCGTTCGATTCACCGCGAATGCCGAAAATGGACAAAATAAGAGAAGAGAGTCCCGTTGTTGCGCTTCCGATTAACGAGGAGAAGAACGGAACAAACCATAGAAGCAAAAGAATGGCAATCATGATAAACTGTTCATATTTCATCACCCGAAAATACAGTTTCGGCGGCATGAAAATATAAGCAATCCGGGAGCCGTCAAACGGAGGAATCGGAATCAGATTGAAGACGGCGAGATTGATGTTAAGCAAAACCCCCATAAATAAAATATAGGTAAGAACGCTCATCATCTTGAATCCCATCCCCATGACAGGGACAGTGGAACCGGTTGTAAGGGCGATGGCAACGGTATAAATGTCATCCGCGAAAAAACGCTCCGTAAAGATCAGTTCAATCCGCAATAAAAGTGCAAAGAGCAGTGATAAAAGAATATTGGAAACAGGACCTGCGGCAGCGGTGATTGCCATATCGCGGCGCGGTTTTTTAAAATGGCGTGTGTTGACCGGGACGGGTTTTGCCCAACCGAAATGGAAGAAAAGCATACAGAGAAATCCGAAAACGTCAAGGTGTTTGAGTGGATTGAGGGTCAGTCGTCCGAGGCTGTTTGCTGTGGGATCTCCGAGTTTGTATGCGGCATATCCGTGTGCGCTTTCATGAACCGAAAGTGCCAGAAGAATCACCGGCAGAATCAGGAGATATTGCAGAATATCTGACATGCTCAGAAACATAAAAATCCTCCTTTCGTTATAACTTAAGCCCGCATGAATTGGCGATTTCACGCCACACATCGGTTTTTCCCTCGTTCTTCAGGGCAGAGAAAAACAGAATCGGTGTGTCTTTTGCAATGAGCGGATTGGATGCGAGTTTTTCGGTGCTCGAACGCCGTTCGGTTGCGTTCAATTTATCAGACTTTGTGGCAACCACAATATAGGGAATTCGGTATTCGTTCAGAAAACGGAGCATCATTTCATCGTCTTTGGTTGTGCCGATACGGCTGTCGACCAATTGAATTACCAATTTCAGCAAATCAATGCCGGGATTGTCGGTGAAATAACCATCTGTCAAGGATGACCATGCTTGTTTGTCGGAAAAAGTACGCTTGGCGAAACCGTAACCGGGAAGATCCACAAAAAACAGTTTTTTGTCAACTTCGTAAAAATTGATGGTTATGGTTTTTCCCGGAACCGAGCTGACGCGTGCCAGACTTTTTCTGCCGAGCAAATTGTTGATCAGCGAGCTTTTTCCGACATTGGATCTTCCGGAAAAAGCCACCTGTGGAATCGGGTCACGGGGAAACTGGGCGGGAAATCCGGCACTGATGCGAAGGGCGGTGTTTTGTAAATTCAACGACATAATAATAGTCCTTTCGGGCAATTACAGATTGGCAGTCGGAATATCTTTTCTGCCGAAATCGGCAGAAAGATCCGGAAGTTTTTCGGCAAGAAGGCAATTGACTTCTTTTTCTTCGGAAACCGAAACAAGAGCTTCTGAGAGAACATCGGAAATTTTACGGCAGGGAACAAAGATCAGATTTTCGCGGGCAAGTGGGTCGATTTCCTCAAGGTCTCTCAAATTGTCGACGGGAATCAGAACCTTTTTGACACCGGCACTGTATGCCGCCATAGTTTTTTCTTTCAGTCCGCCGATGGGGAGAACATTGCCGAGAAGAGAGATTTCCCCCGTCATGGCAATGTCGTGACGAACCGGTATGCGTGAAAGAGCACTTACAAGTGCCGTGGTGATGGTAACACCCGCAGACGGTCCGTCTTTGGGAACAGCCCCCTCCGGAGCGTGAATATGAATATCCTTTGTTTTATAAAAATCGGTGGGGATTCCGTATGTAGACGCCAAAGAACGAACAAGGCTGACCGCAATTTTAGCAGATTCCTGCATAACATCTCCAAGCGATCCGGTGATTTCGATTTTTCCGGTTCCTTCCAAAACGGCAACTTCAATTTTGAGAAGGTCCCCGCCAAGTTCTGTGTAGGCAAGACCGTTGACTACTCCCACTTCATTTTCGGCGGAAATGGTTTCGGGCAGAAGTTTACGAACGCCGAGATAGTTTCGGATGTCATTTGCGGTAACGGTGATGCGTCCGGTTTCGTTTTCTATAATCTTCATGGCGGCTTTACGGCAAAGTGCCGCAATTTCACGTTCAAGATTACGCACTCCTGCTTCACGGGTGTAAAAGTCCACGATTTCAATAATGGCATCGTCTTCAATGCGGAACATTTTTTTATTAAGACCGTGACGCGCCATTTGCTTGGGAATCAAGTGATTTTTGGCAATTTCCAATTTTTCCCGCTTGGTGTAAATCTTCAATTCAATCACTTCCATGCGGTCAAGCAAGGGACGGGGGATTCCTTCGTAGGAGTTTGCCGTAGCGATAAATAAACAGTCCGACAGATCGAAGGGAAATTCGATGAAATGGTCGCGGAAATGTTTGTTTTGTTCGGAATCCAAAACTTCCAGAAGTGCCGATGAAGGGTCGCCGTGGGCATCACGTGTCAATTTGTCGATTTCGTCCAGCAGAATCAAAGGGTTGCTGACGCCGGCATTGGCGATTGCTGTCATGATTCGTCCCGGCATGGAGGCAATATAGGTTTTTCTGTGACCGCGAATGTCCGCTTCGTCTCGTACACCACCAAGGGACACCCGTACATATTTTCGGTTCATCGCATGGGCGATAGAAGCAGCAATGGAGGTTTTTCCGACACCGGGGGGACCTATCAGACAAAGAATCTGATTTTTCAACTCGGGAGCCAATTGTTTTACCGCGAGAAATTCGAGAATTCTTTCCTTGACCTTATCAAGTCCGTCGTGATCCTTATTCAGGATTTTTTTGGCACGGGCAAGATCAAGGCGATCATGCGTTTTCTTGTTCCACGGAAGTTCAAGACAAATGTCGATATGGTTACGGATAACGCCGACTTCTGCGGACCCAAATGGCATTTTTGCAGCCTTGGCATTTTCTTTAAGGAGTTTTTCTTTGACTTCGTCCGGCATTTTGGACTTGCGGATTGCCGCTTCGTACTCTGCCTCCTCGGATTCTGAGTCATCTCCCAATTCTTCCTGAATGACCTTTAGTTGCTCGCGCAGATAATAGTCCCTTTGATTCTTATTGAGACGTTCCCGAACCTGTTTGTGGATTTCCGCTTCGTAACCGAGAATGTCCGATTCGCCTTCCAAAAGAAGAGTCAATGTTTCCAAGCGTGCAAGGGGTTCAAAACATTCCAGTACTGTTTGTTTGTCGGTATATTTGACCAGGATATTGGAAGCGATAAAATCGGCAAGCAATCCCGGGTTGTGAATTCCTTTTGCCGCAAGGATGATGTCGTTTGAAACGCCCGGAAGAAGCCGGACCATGTTTTCCAAAACTGTAATGGCTTCTCGCATCAGGGCTTCTCCCTTGACACCGCCGTTGTCTCGCAACATGATGGTTTTGCAGATGACATCTGCAACAAAGAAATCGCGGTTTTGGGAGATCTGACGGATGCAGGCGCGCGAGTATCCTTCTACAATTAAGCGAAGTGTGTTATCCGGTGTTTTAAGAGATTGCTTGATTTTAGCGACCGTGCCGACGGTAAAAAGACTTTTCGATGTAATTTCTGCGGTGTCCAAATCTTTAGTGGAAACCAAAAGAACAAAAGAATTTGTATCGCAGGCAGCACAGGCGGCGGCAATACAGGCGGGATCGGTTATTTCAAAACTGATTTTAACTGAAGGAAACGCGACCGTACCGCCAAGGGCGATTACGGGAAGCGTCAGATTTTCGGCTTTTTCTATATATTCAGGCATCTTTTTTTCCTTTCACAATAATATGGAATGACTTATTCTTCTTATTATATCATAAACCGCATCGGATTTCTATATGTTTTGAAGAAATTTTACAAAATAAAAGGGCACAATCAGAATCATTTTAGCGTTCGTATATCATAAGATTGATATTTCGCTTGAAACGATGTACTGTTGTGCCAATAAGAGAGATTTATGTATTGGCCCATCCACAAATCTCATCGACGAGTATTATAACACAAAACCAATCTTTTGTAAAGGCATAAAATTGACATTTTTCCATGGGAATTTTCGTATAAAATAACAAGAAAATATAATTCTTTTCGGACAATATACGGAATTTTATCGGTTTCTGCAAAGAGAGCGTGAATGCGGAAACGGAAGAAAAGAGAAAATCCTTGAAAATTGTTTGCAAAGATGTTTTTATTGTGTTATAATAAAGTAATAAAACAGAGAGGATGGCAGGAATATGGGGAAAAATGAAATGCCACACGGGAGTGACAAGATAAATCGTGCTATCGGACCGGGCGGGTTTCAATATGAAACGGTAGCCCCCCCGAAAAATATTACGGATATATCGAGATATTTTTTTGAATTGTTGGGCGGTTTTTTTTATCGGCTTTTCTATATATTCGGACTTGTCTGGCAAACCGGACCGTGGATTTTGTTTGTCATGGTTTTTACTGCTCTTTTCAGTGGGATTATGCCGGTTGTCGGATCGATTCTCTCCAAAGATATTTTGAATGAGTTGCAGGAGATGGTGACCGGAAAGGCGGCAGGAAACATTCTTGAGGATTTTTATGGTTCACAGGTTGTTTTTCTCCTGATTTTCTTTTTTGTCTATCGGATTCTGAATCGGGTTGTTGTCAGAGTGGAAAATTCAGTAACGAGAATTTCGGGAGAATTGGTTGTACGCCATGTTAAAATTCAGATCATGGAAAAGGCGTGCGAGATTGATCTTGCTTCCTTTGATATGCCGGAGTTTTATGAGAAACTGGAGAATGCCAACCGCGAGGCGGGAAATCGACCGATTTCGATTCTTTCCTCTACCTTTTCGGTTGTGAGTACGGTAATCAGTCTTGTCAGTTATGTTGTGATTCTTTCGTCGGAATTGCCTTTGGCAACGCTTTGCATTGTAGCGGTTTCAATTCCGTCGGCAGTGGTCAATTTTATCTATCGGCGTAAACATTTCAGTTATATGCGTTATCGATCCAAGGAAAGACGCCAGATGAATTACTATTCCGATGTGTTGGTCAATAAAGATATTGCCAAGGAAATCCGGGTGTTTGATCTCGGGAGCACCTTTGTCGGCAAATACAAAACGGTTTTCGATACATACTATCGCGGACTTTGTAAATTGATTGTACACGAGAGCGTTTGGGCAGTTTCAATTGCCGTAATTTCTTCGATTATCAATTGTGTTTTCTATCTTTTGATTGCCTATTGTGTATACACCGGAGAATACAGAATCGGTGATTATACACTTTATACCGGGGCTCTTGTTTCAATTGCCAACTGCGTTTCGTCGTTGATTTCCACATCGGCAAGTATTTACGAGGGAACGCTGTTCATTGATAATCTGATTTCCTTTATGAAGGTAAAGCCGCGTATTGCACCCGTGCTTTTGAACCCGAAAGAAGTAAAGCGTGGTCAGCATACCATCGAATTTCGGAATGTCAGTTTTTCGTATCCGGGATCCGAACGCAAAGTTCTCAGAAACGTGAGTTTCCGGATCGATAAGGGAGAAACTGTGGTTTTGGTTGGTCTTAACGGTGCAGGGAAAACAACATTGATTAAATTGCTGATGCGACTTTATGACCCGACCGAAGGAAGTATTCTGATTGACGGTGTAGACTTGAAGGCATATGAGCCGAAGAAGCTCTATGAAATTTTCGGAATCATCTTTCAGGATTTCGGGAAATATGCCTGTACGGTTTCCGAAAACATCATGTTCGGGGATGTCGGAGAGCCGCGTGACGATGAAAAAATCCGCGAGGCGGCTGTTGCTTCCGACGCAGACGATTTTATCGGTAAATTACCGAATGGTTATGAAACGGCATTGATGCGGTATTTTGAACGCAACGGAACGGAACTTTCCGGTGGGCAGTGGCAGAAATTGTCAATTGCAAGAGCGTTTTACAGCACTTCAGATATTTTGATTCTTGATGAGCCGACAGCGGCACTTGATGCAATTGCAGAACAGGAGATTTATCATCAGTTTGATGTTCTCAGGCGGGACAAAATTACGATTTTTGTCTCACATCGCCTCTCCAGTGCGACGGTTGCCGATAAAATCATCGTGTTGGAGTACGGAGAAATCATTGAGGAAGGAAATCATCGCCAATTGATGGAGAAGCGCGGACGTTATTACGAATTGTTCACTACGCAGGCAAAACACTATGTCGAGTCAATGGAAAACAAGATGGATTAAGGAAACACCTCGTGCGGAGAAGGGAATAAAATCATTCCTTTCTCCGCATATTTTTTCCGATTCCTCACAAAATAACCACAGGGGAAATATGCTGTTAAGGAAAAAAGGAAATTTTCCTTTTTGTGATTAAAACAAGGAGAAAAACGGGTAAAATAGAATTGACGGTTATTCAAGGAGGTTTAGAAAAATGAGTGTAAAGCGCGGCGATATTTATTATGCCGATCTCAGTCCAGTAATCGGCTCGGAACAGGGAGGTCTCAGACCGGTTTTGATTATTCAGAACGACATAGGAAATCGATACAGTCCGACGGTGATAGCGGCGGCAATTACATCCCGAATGAGCAAGACGCATCTGCCGACGCATATTGACATTTACGCCGAACGGGCGGGTCTTGCCAAGGATTCGGTGATTTTGCTGGAGCAGGTCAGAACATTGGATAAACGACGTTTGAGAGAAAAAATGGGACATTTGGACGATGAGGTTATGAGTGTAGTAAATTCTGCGATTGCGGTCAGTTTTGGATTGGACTCCGGAACGCATGATGCACAGGGAAAAACGAATCAGAATGTCAGTTTTGGATAATGTTTGACTTGCGATGAAAAACAAAAAAATAAAATTCTGAAAAGAGCCTTGATTTTTTTCTCCGAATATATTACAATAAAAATGTAATATAATTCGGAGATTTTTTACAAGGCTTCAAATAAAATGTCTCGAAAGAGACATTTTGCTTGAAGTTTTGAATCATTTACAGGATGGAGATCAGGATGGTTTTTTCAAAAACTTATGAGACAAAATGGCACGATACCGACGCGAATCGTTTTTTGCGTCCGAGTGCACTTCTTACTTATCTTGAGGAAACATCGGGATTGCATATGTGCAGTGTGGGACGGTCGCTGGACGATGTGCGCGACCGGGAAGGTCTTGCCTTTATTTTGTCCCGTTTGGGAATGAACTTTTATGAGCCAATTTCTCCTTTTCGTGAAATTCGCGTGGAAACGTGGGTTAATGAGAGCCATGGATATTCCTCTGTCCGTCAATTTCGACTTTTTGACGGTGAAAGGCTTGCGGTGGAAGCATCAACAACATGGGCATTGATCGATCTTTCCCGTAAGTTTCCCGTGAAAACGGATCAATTTGATTTTGGCTTTTCTTATGAGACAGAGGTTTTATCATCGGTTCCGACGAGAATTCATATTTCAAAGGAGACGGAACTGGCTTTGGTTGGCGAACGGAAAATTGGCTACAGCGATATTGATTATAATTATCATATGAACAATACCCGCTATCCGGACATGCTTTGTGATTTTTTGCCCGATATGAAAGGAATGCGTGTAAGCAGTATGATGCTGTCCTTCCTGCGTGAAGCAGGGTACGGACATACCTTGGGGATTTATCGCGGAGAAAATGAGAACGGATATTTGTTCCGTACGAAAAACGAAGCCGGAGAGACCTGTCTGGAGGCAGGAGTAAAGTTAGTGCCTCTCGGAAACAGTTGACATTTGACATTATAATATCTACGAACGTGGCTGCCCGAAATGTCTATTTTGGCATTTCGGGCAGCCTCATCTTTGGGCAATGTCGAGGTTACGAAAGCGGTTCGAAATCCTCCGTACCGTGTTTGCAGATCGGGCAAATGAAATCTTCGGGAAGGCTGTCGCCCTCGTAAATATAACCGCAGATTTTACAGATAAACCCTTTTTTGCCCTCGGTTTTGCGGGGAGGTTTGACATGATTTTGGTAGTAAGAATAGGTCATGGTTTCGGTATCGGAAAGTTTTCTGGCTTCGATGACGCGACAGATGAACATTCCGTGCGTGCCGAGATCGAGATATCGTTCGACTTCCAAAGAGAGAAGTGCGTTACTGATTTGCGGAAGGAAGAAAAGTCCGTTTGCGGAACGTTCCGATGAAATTCCGGCAAATTTGTCCGTGTTTCGTCCGCTTTGGAATCCGAAGGTTTCAAATACTGAGAATGGTGTATCTACCGACAAACAGTTAACATTCAACACACCGGTTTTGAAAATAACATGATGAGAATAACTGGTTTTGTTGATTGTAACAGCGATGCGATTCGGGGAATTTGTCACCTGAGTGACTGTATTGACAATCAAGCCATTGTCTTTCTTGCCATCGCGTGAGGTTACGACATAAAGTCCGTATCCGATGTGAAAGAGGGCGGAAAAATCATTCGGTTCCGCAGGAGCGGTATATCCGGAGGAAAGAAAGTCGGCAACTTCTTCAATCTGTTGAAAATTTTTATCGGTCATTGCGGATTTAATAGAGACAATCGGCTCGGCAAACGTAATGTCTTTGCTGTTTGCCAAAATTGTTTTCATTACTTTTGCCGCTACGGGAGCCCATGAACCGTTTTCAATTATGGCAACGGTTCGGTTTTGGAAATTCCGCTCCGTCAAGTATGTGAGAAAGGTTCGCATGAAAGGAAAAATGTCAGCGTTGTATGTGGTGGTAGCGAGGACCAATTTACCGAGGCGGAATGCATCGGCAACGGCAAGTGACAGATCGGTACGACTGAGATCGTGCATTACGACTTCCGGACAGCCATTTCTGCGGAGTTTTTCCGCGAGAAGTTCTGCCGCCTTTTTGGTATGACCGTAAACGGAAGTATAGGCAATCAGAGTGCCATTACTTTCAGGCGTATAGGAGGCCCATGTTTTGTAAAAATTCACATAGTTTCCGATGTTGTCTTTCAGAACCGGTCCGTGTAACGGACAGATCAGAGAAATTTCGATTCCGGACAGTTTTTGGAGCAATGTCTGCACTTGTGCACCGTATTTGCCGACAATGCCAAAGTAGTAACGTCGTGCCTCATTTGTCCATTCCTCGTGGGTATCCAAGGCACCGAATTTTCCGAATGCGTCGGCAGAAAACAATACTTTGTCGGTGCTGTCGTACGTCACCATAACTTCCGGCCAGTGGATCATGGGAGCTGTGAAGAATGTCAGTTTGTGCTTCCCAAGGCAAAGTGTGTCTCCGTCACCGACGATCAATCGATTGCTTGCATAATCGTTTCCGAAGAAGTTTTTCATCATATTGAATGCTGCTGCTGTTGCTACAATGACCGTATGAGGATAACGTGTCAGAAAATTTGCAATGTTTGCCGAGTGATCCGGCTCCATGTGAGAAACAATAAGGTAGTCCGGAAGTTTATCTCCGAGGACATCGGTAAGATTGTCCAGCCAAACATCCAAAAAGTCGCAACTGACAGTATC
>CAKSSY010000007.1 GCA_934489945.1 uncultured Eubacteriales bacterium | reverse complement strand
GTTCTGTCCTTCAGTGCCTCGGCGAGAGCCTTGCACTTTTCAGACGCACGGAATTTCTCTTTAATCGTGACAACATCACCCTGTTTTACGATATAGGAAGGAATATTGACCTTCTTGCCATTTACTTCGACATGACCGTGAAGAACGATCTGACGAGCTTCCTTATGGCTCTCCGCCATGCCCATTCTGAAAACAACATTATCCAGACGTCTCTCAATCAAAGTAAGAAGATTTTCACCGGTAATACCTTCTCTGCGATCGGCTTCCTTGAAATAATTCAAGAACTGCTTCTCGAGAATACCGTAATATCTCTTTGCCTTCTGCTTCTCACGAAGCTGTCTGCCGTATTCTCTCATCTTCTTGTTTCCGGCACCATGCTGACCGGGAGCCGTATTTCTGCGTTCAATAGCACATTTACCTGACATGCAACGATCACCCTTGAGATAGAGCTTTACGCCTTCTCTGCGGCAAAGTTTGCAAGCCGGACCTACATATCTTGCCATATCCGATTCCTCCTTCTGTAATTAAACACGTCTGCGCTTGGGCGGTCTGCAACCGTTGTGCGGAATGGGCGTTACATCCTTGATCAAAGTGATCGAAAGACCGACAGCCTCAAGTGCGCGGATTGCGGATTCACGTCCGGAGCCGGGACCTTTTACAAATACTTCCACTGTTTTCAGTCCGTGTTCCATAGCTGCCTTGCCGGCTGTTTCCGCAGCACTCTGTGCAGCGAAGGGAGTGGACTTTCTTGAACCTTTGAAGCCAAGTTCACCTGCAGAAGCCCAAGAGATCGCATTTCCCTCGACATCTGTAATGGTGATAATGGTATTGTTGAAGGTCGAACTGATGTGTGCAGCACCTTTTTCAATGTTCTTGCGTTCGCGGCGTTTCTTGATGACCTTCTTAGCAGCAACTTTTGCCATTTCTATGTCCCTCCTTTATTTCTTCTTGTTGGCGATTGTCTTGGCAGGACCTTTTCTGGTTCTTGCGTTTGTTTTGGTTCTCTGCCCTCTTACGGGGAGACCTTTTCTATGGCGGATTCCGCGATAGCAGTTAATCTCGACCATTCTCTTGATATTCAATGCCGTGTCACGGCGAAGATCACCCTCTACGGTGTAGGAGTTTTCGATCTCGTCACGAAGTTTGGCAACTTCATCCTCGGTCAAATCCTTCGCACGGGTATCCGGATTGATGCCGGTTTTGGCAAGAATATCGTTTGCGCTTTTGCGACCGATACCGTAAATATAGGTAAGGGCGATCTCTACGCGCTTGGCATTCGGAATATCAACACCAGCTATACGAGCCATTCTCTATTTCACCTCTCTTTTTGATATTGGATGCGATCAACCCTGTCTCTGTTTGTGCTTGGGGTTCTCGCAAATAACCATTACTTTACCTTTTCTTTTGATGATTTTGCACTTTTCGCAAATCTTCTTAACGGATGGTTTTACTTTCATGCTGTCTTACCATTCCTTTCTCGCGTTTGGTTTTACTTTGCGCGCCATGTGATTCGTCCCTTGCTGGGGTCATAAATTGAGACCTCAACCGTCACTTTATCACCCGGCAGTATCTTGATATAGTTCATTCTCAGCTTACCCGAAATGTGAGCTGTTACAATGTACTCATTCGGGAGCTTAACTTTGAAAGTTGCGTTGGGCATTGCTTCCACAACGACACCTTCAAATTCAATTACGTCATCCTTCGGCAGAACAATCCCTCCAATCCTTCCGATTCTTACAGTCCGCGTTCAACCTCGGTCAGAACGATTACACCCTCGGAGGTTATTGCTATCGTGTTTTCGTAATGGGCTGAGAGTTTACCGTCGGCGGTTTTCACCGTCCAACCGTCGCTCAGCTCCTTCACATCACACACGCCGACGTTAACCATCGGCTCCACGGCAATCACCATTCCGTTACAGAGTCTCACGCCACGCCCCGGGGTTCCGTAGTTGGGCACATCGGGGGACTCATGCAGTTCATGCCCCACGCCGTGACCGACATATCTCCTGACTACGCTATATCCATATTCGCGTACACAACTCTCCACTGCGTTTCCGATATCTCCGATCCGATTGCCGGCTTTGGCATTGGCAATGCCTGCCCAAAAGCTCTTTTCCGTGGCTTCAATCAGGCGAAGTGCCTCATCGCTCACCTTGCCAACCGGAATCGTTCTTGCACTATCACCGTGAAATCCCTTGTAAAATGCCCCTACATCAACTTTGACAATGTCCCCTTCTTTGAGAATTCTCTCTCTTGAGGGAATTCCGTGAATAACCTCATCATTGATACTGATGCATGCCGCACCGGGGAATCCACCGTAGCCAAGGAAGGAGGGTTTCGCGCCGGCATGTTCAATATAGTGACGAATCACTTTATCAAGATCATAGGTACTGATACCCTCACGGACGTGTTCACGAGCGACGAGCAGAGCCTCGCCCGTGATTCGTCCGGCTTCCTTCATAGCTGCTATCTGGAGCTGATTTTTAACTTGTATCATAAACTTACGCCTCAAAATCTTTCAATGCCGCCATAACAAGAGCGGTCGTTTCTTCGACACGATCCTGTCCGCGGACGGTAGAAAGGATTCCCTTCTTGTCATAGAAATCTTTAAGAGGTTCGGTCTGTTTATGATAGGTGTCAAGTCGTTTTCTGACCGTATCCGCCGCGTCATCATCCCGAATAAACAGCGGCTTTCCGCACTTGTCGCAAACATCTTCCTTTTCGGAAGGATTGTGTTTGACATGGTACGAGGTGCCGCACCCGGAACAGACCCGACGTCCGTTCATCCGATCAATGATTTCTTCATCATCGACCTCAATGTTCAACACCCGATCAATTTTCACGCCCATCTCATCCAACGCTTGCGCCTGCGGGATAGAGCGTGGAAACCCGTCAAGGATAAACCCGTTCTTGCATTTGTCCGATGCAAGATAATCTTTGATAATTCCGATGACGACATCATCGGGAACCAGCTGTCCGGCATCCATAAAGCCCTTCGCCGTTTTCCCAAGATCGCTCCCCTCACGAATAGCGGCACGGAGCATATCGCCCGTTGAAACAGCCGGGATATGCCATTTGGCAGATATCCGCTCAGACTGTGTGCCTTTTCCCGCACCGGGAGCACCCATCAAAATCAGATTCATGTTTTTCCTCCGGATAAAAACTTCTTTAATCCAAGAAGCCCTTGTAATTACGCAATGTGATCTGTGCCTCAAGATCGCGGAAGGTTTCGAGTGCAACACCAATCACAATCAGCAACGAGTTGCCGCCGAATGCAATACCGGTAAAGTTGCCACGGAACACAGCGTTGATAATCAGGGGCAGTCCCGCGACAAAGCACAGGAAGATAGCACCGATCAAAGTAACACGGTTCAAAATTTTGTTGATAAATTCAACAGTAGGTCTGCCGGGACGAACACCGCGGATCGCGCCGCCATTGTTCTGAATATTGTTCGCTGTCTCGACAGTATTGAAAGAAATCAGAATATAGAAGTAAGAGAACGCTACAATCAGGACAAGATAGATGAGAATATAAACCCAGGAATCATAGCTGAAATAGTCGTTCACCCATTTGAACAGTTTGACATTCGGGAAGAATGCCGCAATCGTGGCGGGAATCGAAACAATCGAGCTGGCAAAGATGATAGGCATAACACCGGACATATTGACCTTCAGCGGAAGGTTGGTGTTGGAACCGCCGTACATCTTGCGACCGACAACTTTCTTGGCATACTGAATCGGAATTCTTCTTTCGGAATCCGTCACCAAAACAATCAGGACAACAATGGCAAGTGTCAGAGCAACCGACAAAATGCCAAGCAGAATGCCGACAGGAAGCGGATACTTCGTGCTGACAATCATATTCCAAAGACCATGAAGGAGCTTTGGTACACTGGAAACGATGTTGGCAAACAAAATTATAGAAATACCGTTTCCGATACCATACTCGTTGATCCTTTCGGAGAGCCACATAATAAGTGCGGCACCCGCGCAATAGCTGGCAACAATAACGATCTTGGCAAACACACCTGCGTCCTTGACCAGATAGCTTGTGCCGCTACCCATGCCGGACTCCAGAAGCTTCATGTAGCCGTAACTGGTAACAAGTGCCAAAACCACAGTAACGATTCTGGTAAGAGAACTAATCTTCTTACGACCTTCCTCGCCCTCTTTGGAGAGTCTCTCCAAGGCGGGAATGGCAACACAAAGAAGCTGAATCACAATGGAAGCCGTAATATACGGACTGACCGAAAGTGCAAACAGCGTAGCCTGTGAAAGCGCGCCGCCCGCCATCAGATCCATATACTGAAGGATTCCGACAAAGTTGATACCGCCAATTACATCGGCACTGACAAACGGTACAGGAATCTGAGAACCCAAGCGGTACAGGAGGACGATAAGCAATGTGAAGAGGAGTTTCTTGCGAAGTTCCATAATCTTCCAAGCATTTTTTAACGTCTGGAACATCCTTATACCACCTCAGCCTTTCCTCCTGCGGCTTCGATCTTCTCTTTTGCAGATGCGGAGAAGATTGCAGCTTTAACAGTTAATTTTTTTGTAATTTCGCCGTTTCCGAGGACTTTAAGTCCATCAAGAGTCTTGCGGATGATCTTCTTCTCGAGAAGTGCATCGATATCCACGACAGCACCGTCTTCAAACGCGTTGAGCTTGCTGACGTTGACGATTGCATAGTTTGTTGCGAACTTGTTGTTGAAGCCTCTCTTGGGAAGCTTTCTGTAAAGCGGAAGCTGTCCGCCTTCAAACCCGGGTCTTACACCGCCGCCGGAGCGAGCATTCTGACCCTTGTGACCTTTGCCGGCGGTCTTGCCGTTACCCGAGCCTGTGCCTCTGCCCTTACGCCATGCGGCCTTTGCAGAGCCTTCAGCCGGTGAAAGTTCATGAAGTTTCATTTTGCTTCCTCCTTATACGTTTTCGACCTTGACAAGGTGCGTAATAACCTTGATCTTGCCGGCAAGTGCTGCGTTGTCCTCACCGACAAATGTGTCGCCGATCTTACGCAGACCCAATGTTTTCGCAGTCACGATCTGGTTCGGAAGGCAACCGATCAGGCTCTTGATAAGTGTAACCTTTTTCATGTTGTTTCCTCCTTAACCCTTGATCTGCTCAACGTTGATGTCGCGGATTTTTGCCACTTCATCCACCGTTCTGAGTTCGCGAAGACCTTCGATCGTCGCCTTGACGACGTTGGTCGGATTATTGGAACGAAGGCACTTTGCGCGGATGTTTTTGATACCCACAAGCTCAAGTACCATTCTGACTTTACCGCCGGCGATAATACCGGTACCGGGTGCGGCAGGCTTCAAAAGAACCTTTCCGGCACCGAATACACCGAGTACCTCATGCGGAATTGTGCTTCCCTTAAGGGAAACCTCAATCATATTTTTCTTGGCATCTTCAATTCCCTTGCGGATTGCTTCGGGAACTTCGGCTGCTTTTCCGAGACCGTAGCCGACGTGACCATTACCGTCACCGACTACCATAAGAGCTGCGAATCTTGCGATACGACCACCTTTAACGGTCTTGGAAACACGGTTCAGCGCGATGAGTTGTTCCTGCAACTCCATCCCTGCCGGATTAAACTTTTTACCCATGTTTTTCCTCCTGATATTTGTTCAAAAACAAAAATTATTTGAACAGTGTACAAACCGGACTGTCGGATTTTATCCGATCAGAACTTCAGACCGCCCTCACGAGCACCCTCAGCCAATTCCGATACACGTCCGTGATAAAGATAGCCGCCTCTGTCGAAAACAACATCGACAATTCCCTTTGCGGCTGCTCTTTCGGCAATGGTCTTGCCGACTTTTCTGGCAGCTTCCTTATTTCCGCCGATGCCCTCAAAGTCCTTTTCGAGAGAAGAAGCGGAAACCAATGTTACACCTGCGACATCGTCAATGATCTGTGCGCTGATATTCGCATTTGAGCGGTATACAGCAAGACGCGGACGTTCAGCGGTGCCGGAAATCTTTGCTCTGACTTTCTTATGTCTCTTAAGACGAACAAGATTACTGTCTTTTCTTGATACCATTTGTGTCCACTCCTTTCATTATTTACCGGTCTTACCGGTCTTGCGGCGAATGTGTTCATCCGCATACTTAACACCCTTGCCATGATAGGGTTCAGGCGGTCTCTTGCCTCTGATTACAGCGGCGATCTGACCGACTTCCTGTTTGTTATAACCCTTCACCACAATCGTGTTGGAGTTCGGAACTTCAAAGGTAATGCCTTCGGGTTCCTCAATGATGAATTTTTCCTGGGGAAGACCGTTTACAAGGGAGTGACCGAGGAAGAGCTGGAGCTTCTTGCCCTGCTTGACTGCCTTATAACCGACACCGACGATCTCCAGCGTCTTGCTGTATCCGTTTGTTACGCCTTCAACCATGTTGTGAAGGAGCGCGCGGGTAAGACCGTGAAGACTTCTGTCCTCAATCTCATCAGCAAACCGCTCTACATGAAGCTCGGTGCCTTCCTGTGTGATCTTGACCTTATCGCTGAACTTTTCTGTAAGTGTTCCGAGCTTTCCTTTGACTGTCACGACATTGCCATCGGCAATCGTAACGGTAACACCGGCGGGAACAACAACAGGCATTCTACCAATTCTTGACATTTTTTATACCTCCCGCTTCTTTACCATACAAAGGCAAGCACTTCGCCGCCCACTTTGAGCTCGCGTGCCTTTTTGTCTGTCATAATGCCCTTGGATGTGGACACAATAGCAATACCGAGGCCATTCATGACCTTGGGCATATCCTCATACCCTGCATAGATACGAAGACCGGGCTTGGAAATACGGCGAATACCGCGGATTACCTTTTGCTTGCCGGCCATGTATTTAAGGGTGACACGAATGATACCCTGATTGCCGTTTTCGACAATCTGATAGCCCTTTACATATCCTTCGTTTACAAGGATCTCGGCGATTGCCTTTTTCATGTTGGATGCCGGAATGTCAACAGTCTGATGTTTTGCGTCATTCGCATTTCTGATTCTGGTGAGCATATCGGCGATTACGTCTGACATTTGCATAGTTTTAATCCTCCTGTATGCAAGTTATTGTTCTTGCTGCCGGAGTCTTTCCGGCGGCTTATCAGCGGTTAAGCCCATCCCACGGATTAGCTTCCTTCTGATAGTTGGAGCGGTTAAAGATTAACCTTTATTTTCACGGTTTTGCCGCAAAAATCAAATTACCAGCTTGCCTTTTTGACACCCGGGATCTCGCCCTTGTAGGCAAGGTTACGGAAGCAGATACGGCAGATACCGAATTTGCGGAGATAAGCGTGAGGACGACCGCAAATCTTGCATCTGTTGTAAGCGCGTGTCGAGAACTTCGGCTCATTCTGCTGCTTCAGGATCATGGATTTCTTTGCCATTTTATCTTACCTCCATCAGTTTGCAAACGGAGCGCCGAAACGAGTCAGCAGTTCCTTTGCCTCTTCATCGGTATTTGCGGTAGTGACGAAACAAATATCCATACCGCGAACCTTATCAACCTTGTCATACTCGATCTCGGGGAAAATCAACTGTTCTTTCAGACCGAGCGCATAGTTGCCGCGCCCGTCAAAAGCATTGGGGTTGATTCCCTTGAAGTCACGGACACGGGGAAGTGCGAAGTTGAACAGTCTGTCCATAAATTCGTACATCTTATCACCGCGAAGAGTGACCTTGGCGCCGATCTTCATGCCCTCACGGACCTTGAAGTTTGCAACCGACTTTCTTGCGTAGGTCGGAACCGGCTTCTGACCGGAGATGGCAGTGATGTCTGCAATGACGTTGTCGATTGCCTTGGAATTGTCCTTGGCATCACCGACACCGACATTAATTACGATCTTGTCAAGTTTCGGGATCTGCATAACAGTCTTATATCCGAATTTCTTCATAAGGGCGGGAGCGATCTCTGCCTTGTAAAAATCCTTGAGTCTTGCCATTTCTCACTACCCCCTTATACTTCCGGATAGCCGCAATTCTTGTGAGCGGCGATGCGAACCTTTTTGCCGTTTTCAAGAATTTTGTGGCCGATTCTGGCAGCCTTGCCGCATTTCGGGCAAACGATTGCGACCTTGGATGCGTAAATCGCACCTTCGGTCTCCACAATGCTGCTGTTTTCGCCCTGCTTACGAGCTTTGACATGCTTTTTGACTCTGTTTACGCCCTCGACGATGACTTTGCCCTCCTTGGGGGAGACAGCAATGACCTTGTGCGTCTTGATTGCGCCGTTGGAGTCTACTTTTTCTTCATACTTACCCGTAAGAAGAATGACATTATCACCGGTTTTGATATTCATGATTATGATCCTCCTTACAGTACTTCCGGAGCCAGAGAAAGGATCTTCAGGAAGTCTTTCTCACGAAGCTCTCTTGCCACAGGCCCAAAAATACGGGTTCCTCTGGGCGTCTTATCTTCCTTGATGATTACCGCTGCGTTCTCGTCAAACTTGATGTAAGAACCGTCAGCACGCTTTGTGCCATGAACGCTTCTTACGACAACAGCTTTCACGACTTCGCTCTTTTTCACAACACCGCCGGGGGCAGCCTTCTTTACGCAGGCAACCACAATATCCCCGATGTTTGCATATCTGCGACCGGTTCCGCCCAGTACGCGAATGCACATCAGTTCCTTAGCTCCGGTGTTGTCGGCAACCTTCATTAAACTTTGTTGCTGTATCACTTTTGCGTTTCCTCCTATTCAATACGATTGAAGACGTATCTACTTTTTCGCGTGATTGTATTCGGTTGAATTACTTGGCTTTCTCGATGATTTCAACAACACGCCATCTCTTGGTTGCCGAGAGGGGTCTTGTTTCCATAATCTTGACCTTGTCGCCGATATTGCACTCGTTGTTCTCGTCGTGTGCATGAGCCTTCAGGGTGCGCTTAATGATCTTGCCGTAAACCGGATGCTGGGTATTGTCTTCAATGGCAACGACAACCGTCTTGTCCATCTTGTTGCTGGCGACGATACCGACTCTGGTCTTTCTGAGTGTTCTTTCTTCAGTCATGGCTTATCCTCCTTACACGTTCTTCTCGTGAAGAATCGTCATTACGCGGGCAATTTCCTTCTTGACATCCGTAATCTTGTGCGGGTTGTCAAGTTGGTTGATCGCGTGCTGAAAACGGAGGTTAAAAAGATCACCCTTGAGTTCCTTGAGCTTGTTCTCAAGCTCGTCGGCACTCATTTTTCTGATATCATTTGCTTTCACAGTTTAGCCCTCCCCGTTCTCATCTTTACTAATGAACTTGCACTTGATAGGAAGCTTGTTTGCCGCAAGACGCATAGCCTCTTTTGCGTTTTCGGGAGTGACTTCATCCATCTCAAACATGATACGACCGGGCTTTACGACCGCTACCCAATACTCGGGAGAACCTTTACCGGAACCCATTCGTGTTTCAGCAGGCTTTTCGGTGATCGGTTTATCCGGGAAAATTTTGATCCAGACTTTACCGCCACGCTTGGTGTATCTCGTCATTGCAATACGTGCTGCTTCTATCTGGTTGCTTGTGATCCACGCCGGCTCAAGTGCAACAAGGCCGAATTTGCCGTTCGACAATGTGTTGCCGCGGGATGCCTTACCTTTCAGTCTACCGCGCTGTACGCGACGGTACTTGACTCTTTTAGGCATTAACATTTCTGCGTCCTCCTTCTCTTGGAGTTCTGTTCCCGCCGGCGTTACCGCGATTGTTGTTGCCGCGGTTATCTCTGCGGAAGTTGTTGTTTCTGCGATCTCTGTTGTCGCGAGGAGCGTTTGCGGAAGTTCTGTTCACTTCGGAGAGAACTTCGCCGCGATAAATCCATACCTTAACGCCGATCTTGCCGTAAGTGGTATTGGCTTCTGCAAAACCATACTCAATGTCAGCTCTCAAAGTCTGCAGCGGAATGGTCCCCTCATGATAATGTTCGGTTCTTGCGATTTCGGCACCGCCAAGACGACCGCCACAGTTGATCTTGATACCCTTGGCACCAAGTCTCATTGTGTTACGGATTGCCATTTTCATGGCACGGCGGAAAGAAGTACGCTTCTCAAGCTGGAGAGCAACATTCTCAGCAACGAGCTGTGCATCCAGATCAGGCTGTCTCACTTCAATGACGTTGAGTGAAACGGGCATACCGACCATTCCTTCCAGAATTTTCTTATACTTTTCAATTTCTGCGCCGCCGCGTCCGATTACAATACCGGGCTTTGCACAGTGAATGAACACCTTGACGCTGTGTCCGTCGCGTTCAATTTCAATCTTCGGAACGCCGGCTTCTTTCAGCTCGTTCTTCAGATATTTTCTGATCTGATAGTCGGAGACCAGAGTGTCACCGAAGGAAGAGTCCTTTGCAAACCATCTGGAATCCCAATTTTTGATTACGCCGACGCGAAGGCCGTGCGGATTAACTTTCTGACCCATTTAAGCTTACCTCCTTCTCTCAGTCTCTCTCTTTGAGAGCCAACGTCACATGGCTGGTTCTCTTGAGAATTCTGTCCGCGCTTCCCTTTGCCCGGGGCATGATTCTCTTAAGAGTCGGACCGGGGCAAACGAAGCACTCGGAAACATAGAGCTTCGAGACATCCATGTGGAAATTGGTCTCTGCATTTGCAATCGCGCTTTTGAGCAACTTGATAAGATACTCAGACGCGCTCTTAGGTGTGTTTTTCAGAATTCCCATCGCAACACCGACATCCTTGCCTCTGATAAGGTCAAGAACAATTTTGACTTTGCGCGGGGAAATTCTTGCATATTTCAGATATGCTTTTGCTTCCATTGTGAAATCTTCCTCCCTTTGCATTAGTTGCCGTTGTTGGATGTTTTGGAACCGGCGTGTCCCTTGAAGGTTCTTGTGGGCGCAAACTCACCGAGCTTGTGTCCGACCATATCCTCGGTTACATAAACCGGAACGTGCTTTCTGCCGTCATGAACGGCGATCGTGTGACCGACAAACTCCGGGAATATGGTTGACGCACGGGACCATGTCTTGAGAACTTTCTTTTCGCGTTTCTCATTCATGGCACAGATGCGGGCGTAGAGCTTTTCTTCTACATACGGTGCTTTTTTCAGGCTTCTGCTCATTTTATATTCCCTCCTTATTTAGCATTTCTGCGCTTGATAATGAACTTGTTGGTTCTTGCCTTGGCGTTTCTGGTCTTGTAGCCCATAGTAGGTTTACCCCAAGGAGTAACAGGAGAAGGACGACCGACAGGAGCCTTCCCTTCACCACCACCGTGCGGGTGGTCGCAGGGGTTCATTACGGAACCGCGGACAGAGGGACGAATGCCGAGATGTCTGGTTTTACCGGCTTTACCGAGCTTGATGGTATCATGTTCAATATTGCCGACCTGACCAATGGAAGCCTTGCACTCAAGACGAACGATTCTGACCTCACCGGAGGGAAGTCTCACCTGTGCGGTGCCGTTTTCCTTTGCAATAAGCTGTGCAAAAACGCCTGCGCTTCGAACAAGCTGCGCACCCTTGCCGGGATACAGTTCGATATTGTGAATCATCGTACCTACAGGAATGTTGGCAATCGGAAGTGTATTACCGGGCTTGATATCGGCATCTGCTCCGGAGTAGACCTTATCGCCATCCTTCAGACCGACAGGAGCAATAATGTAGCTCTTTTTGCCTTCTTCGTTCTGCAGAAGTGCGATATATGCGGTTCTGTTGGGGTCGTATTCAACGCCGATAACCGTTGCAGGAGAAGCATTCTCGCGCTTGAAGTCAACAATTCTGTACTTGAGTTTGTTTCCGCCGCCATGATGACGAACCGTAATTTTGCCGTAGCTGTTGCGTCCGGCGTGTTTCTTCTTAATTACAATCAGACTCTTCTCGGGAGTAAACTTGGTCAGCTCGTCAAATGACGGAACCGCCATGTGTCTTCTCGAGGGAGTTGTGGGCTTAAACTTAATTGTAGGCATTTCTTCAACCTCCTACTCAGTTAAGGCCTTCGAAGAACTCGATGGTCTTGGAATCAGGCTTCAGGGTAACGATAGCCTTTTTCCATTCGGAAGTGTATCCGGAATGAACACCCAGTCTCTTAGGCTTTCTCTTCATGCTTACGGTATTAACGCAAAGAACGTCAACACCAAACAGCTCTTCAACCGCGCTTGCGATCTCGGGCTTGGTTGCATCTGTGGCAACCTTGAAGGTGTATTTCTTCTCAGCAAGCTTATCCATACTTGCTTCCGTGATTACAGGCTTAATGACGATATCCTGAGCCTTTTTCATTTTGCGAATACCTCCTTCTCCAGTTTTTCGACTGCTGCCTTGTCAATGATGAACTTGTCTGCATTCAGAACGTCGAAAACATTGATGGTGCTGCACAATGTGGTGGCAACACCGGGAATGTTCGCGCAACTCTTGACGACACACTTGTCGACTTCGGGAAGCACAATCAAAGACTTTCTGTCCGCACCGAGTGCATTCAGCATAGCAACCATGGTTTTGGTGCTGAAATCAGCGCACTTGATTTCGTCAACAACAATCAAACTGCCGTCGGCAACTTTAGAGGAAAGAGCACTGTAAAGTGCAACTCTCTTGGTTTTTTTATTCATGGCAACGCGGTAGTCTCTGGGCTTCGGTCCGAGAGCAACGCCGCCATGTGTCCACTGAGGAGCACGGGTAGATCCCTGACGGGCTCTGCCGGTTCCCTTCTGTCTCCAGGGCTTTTTGCCACCACCCGAAACCTCGGTACGGGTGAGTGTGGACTGTGTGCCCTGTCGCTGATTCATCAGATATGCTCTGACTGCGGCATGGAGGACGGCACCGTTAACTTCTGCGCCGAATATCACATCGGAAAGCGAAATCTCGCCGACTTCTTTGCCTGCCATGTTCAATACTTTTACGTTTGGCATTGTGTTTTCCTCCTTCCGCTTACGCCTTGACCGAATCGCGGATGAACACGATACCGTTCTTGGCACCCGGGATGGCACCCTTGATAGCAATAATGTTCTTTTCCGCATCAATCTTAACAACTTTAAGATTCAGGATTGTGACCTGTTCATTTCCGTACTGCCCTGCCATCTTCTTGTTTTTGAAGACGCGGGACGGGCTGGAGTTTGCGCCCATGGAACCGACTTCGCGGTGAATGGGACCTACGCCGTGCGTAGAGCAGAGCGTATGATGATTCCAACGTTTGACAGCACCCGTGTAGCCGCGACCCTTTGTCATGCCTGTTACATCGACCTTATCGCCTGCGGCGAAGGTATCGACAGCAACGACGTCGCCGACGTTCAACGCGGAGCAATCGTCAAGGCGGAATTCCTTCAGATGCTTCTTGTAAGCAACTCCTGCCTTTGCAAAATGACCCATTTCAGCTTTTGTCATGTGTTTTTCCTTGACGTCCATGAAGCCGAGCTGAACAGCGTCATATCCATCGTGATCGGCAGTCTTTTTCTGTGCGACAACGCACGGGCCTGCCTCAATTACCGTTACCGGGATGACATTTCCGACTTCGTCGAAAATCTGAGTCATACCGATCTTCTTACCGATAATACCCTTTTTCATTTGTCCTCCTGTGGTTATTGGTTGACGTTTTGGATTACTTCTCCCGAAGTGACGCCAACATGACCGACATAAGCGACAGCATTACGCCGTCGTGAGTCGTACTTGATAATAACGACATTATGCCTTAGTCGTGAAATCTGCCTTACAGCTTGACTTCGATTTCGACTCCGGCGGGAAGCTCGACATTCATCAAAGCGTCAACAACCTTTTGCGACGGTTTGACAATGTCAATCAGTCTCTTGTGCGTACGTGTCTCGAACTGTTCACGGCTATCCTTGTACTTATGAACCGCACGAAGGATTGTGATAATCTCCTTCTCCGTAGGGAGCGGGATCGGTCCGGAAACCGTTGCGCCATTTCTCTTTGCCACTTCCACAATTTTTTCCGCTGCCGTATCGACAAGGGTGTGGTCATAGCTCTTGAGTCTGACTCTGATTTTTTCCTTTACTGCCATTTTACGTTGCCTCCTTCATTGAATTCGCCCCGCGCAATTTCTCGCGCAGGCGTTGGATCTTGGGGGGCGGATCCCTCAACACCGTTCCGAGTGTTTCGTTTCATCCCGAAAGAAAAACGGAATTTCGACGTCGCATCAGCATCTGCGTACATCTGCCTTCCGGAGAATTCGCGGAACATTCCTGCAATGTTTTTGAAATCCTGTCGCCCGGTTAAAACGGACATACTCCACAAGAATTCCCTGCCACGGACGTCTCCGGGCAGCAACCTCTTGCTTCATCGCATATCAAGCCTTTTTATTATACAACATTTTCCTACGGATTGCAAGAAAATCTTTCTTCCATGCACATAGAATTTTAACCAAATTTTTGCATCAATTTTGTTTACATTGCACATATTCTAAAGGAAAGAGTTTTTAGCGCAAAAAAAACACATCAAAAAAATCCTGTCCGATATACTTTTGTAACATTTACACTATATAATAAGGTAAAGAGATTTTCCGGATGTCGCTTCCTCCATCCGGACATCGGGATTCTGAAAGGGTTGGTCACAAATCATGAAAAGCAAAGTCAAAGTATATTCTCTGTCGGTTTTGGCACTCACACTTCTGCTCACCATTCTCCGGACAATCTGTCTGCTGACATCTTATGAACAGAATGTCGGCTATTTCCGCGATTCCCTCATCGTTACGCTGACGCAGGTTTTGTATGCTGTCAGTGCCCTTTGGTGCCTGTCTCCTCTGCTGTTCATTCCGAAAAACAGCGTAGAAGGAATCTCGTCTCACCACCCGATCTGTCTTTCGGCAGCATTCGTCACAGGTCTGACATTCTTCGTTTCCGGAATCGTAATTCTTTTCAGTAACTCTTTGCTGATGCTCTTTACGGGAACAGTCATGTCTCTTTCCGCCTTTTTCTTTCTTTCGGAACTTTCCTCCACCCGAAAGATTGCCGCGGCACGCGGATGGCTCGGCTTTTTCGTGCCAGCTGCCCTTCTCCTCATATTGTTCGGCATCTACTTCAATATGTCCGTTGCCCTCAACAGCCCGTTCAAGATTGCTCTGCAACTTTCTCTGCTTTCCGGACTCGCCTTTATGCTTTGTGAAATCCGAGATCAAATCGGAATTTCTATGCCGCGTGCGGGACTGGTATCACGTCTCTTGTGCCTTCTCACTTGCTTCCCGACCGGTGTCAGCCATTTCATTTTCACATTTTCCGGCAAATGTGACGTGCTCGCCAAAACCGTCGCAACACCCCTTTATTCCATCCCGCTCCTGACATTGGCACTTTACGCGGGATCAAGATTGATTCTTTATCGGAATGTGGAAGAAAACGCAAAAAAAGTTGAAGAAACACTTGACAACTCTGAAGAAATGTGATACACTGTGTAAAGTATTTTGCTTTACACAATTCCGTAAGGAGAAACCATGTTTGTAAAAGATGTCAGACAAATTTCACTCCTCCTCGATTTTTACGGAGAATTGCTCAGTGAGCGGAAGCAGTCGGTGCTGGCGTTATATTATAATGAAGACTTTTCGCTCGCCGAAATTTCCGATGATCTCGGAATTTCACGACAGGGAGTACGCGAACTGATAAAAAAAGCCGAGGACGAGTTGCGGAATTTCGAAGAAAAACTCGGACTCGTGGAAAAATTTGAAGAAGCGCGAAAACGAACCGCCAAAATTCTCGAAATGATCCGCGATAAGGAACTGCCGCACGAACTTGCCGACGAAGTTCGTGCACTATCCAAATTGTTTGAGTAAAATACAAGCCCCACGAAAGGAAGGTGCTACTATGTTCCAAAGTTTGAGCGAAAAGCTCAGCAACGCCTTCAAGAAATTCAAGAATAAAGGTAAGCTCACCGAGGCAGATGTCAAGGCAGGCATGAGAGAGATCAAGCTCGCCCTGTTGGAAGCCGACGTCAACTTTAAAGTGGTTAAGGATTTTGTCGCCGCCGTTTCCGCAAGAGCGGTCGGAAGCGAGGTCATGGAATCTCTTGTTCCCGCCCAACAGGTGCTCAAGATCGTCAATGAAGAGCTTACAAACCTGATGGGATCCACACAGTCTAAACTCACAATTGCCTCCAAACCGCCGACGGTCATCATGATGGTCGGACTTCAAGGCGCAGGTAAAACTACACACGCAGCAAAACTCGCGGGACTTTATCAATCCCAGGGTAAGCATCCGCTCCTTGTTGCCTGTGACGTTTATCGCCCCGCCGCTATCAAGCAACTTGAGGTGCTGGGTGAGACACTGAACATTCCCGTCTTTTCGATGGGAACTGACACATCTCCCGTGAAAATTGCCAAGGAAGGCATAAAATACGCCGAAAAAAAAGGCTGTGATATGGTGTTCATTGATACGGCAGGTCGTCTGCATATCGATGAAGAACTGATGGAAGAGCTGAAAAAGATCAAGGCAGAAGTAAATCCCACCGAGATTCTTTTGACGGTTGATGCCATGATCGGTCAGGATGCCGTAACGGTTGCCGAGAATTTCAATAACCTTCTCGATATCACCGGCGTAATCCTCACCAAACTCGACGGTGACACCCGTGGCGGTGCGGCACTTTCCGTTCGCCATGTAACCGGTAAGCCGATTAAATTTATCGGCACAGGAGAAAAACTCGATAAAATCGAACCGTTCCACCCGGATCGTATGGCTTCCAGAATTCTCGGGATGGGAGATATGCTTACCCTGATCGAAAAAGCCGAAAAGGCAATGGATGAAAAAAAAGCGAAAGAATTGCAGGAAAAAATCCTGAAATCCACCTTTACGTTGGACGATTATCTCGATCAATTCTCCCAGCTCAAAAAAATGGGAAGTATGGATCAGCTTGCCGCTTTGATGCCGGGAATGAAACCCTCACAACTGAAAGATGCCAAGATAGATGAAAAAATGTTGGCACGTCAGGAGGCAATCATCAAATCCATGACCAAAGCCGAGCGGATCAAGCCGGACATTCTGGGAGCATCCCGTAAAAAAAGGATTGCGGCAGGAAGCGGAACCACAGTCGAAGAGGTCAACAAACTCTTAAAACAGTTCGATCAGGTCAATTCCCTGATGAAAACCTTCTCCAACCCCGCCAAGATGGCGCGTTTTGCAAAAGGAAGAATGAAAATGCCGTTCTGAAACAGGAAACGGACTTTCCAGATAAAATAACAACACAGATATTCGGAGGAAAAAAGAAAATGGTTAAGATCAGATTGAAAAGAATCGGTGCCAAGAAGGCTCCCTCGTACCGCCTTGTCGTGGCAGACAGCCGTTACCCCAGAAACGGAAAATTCATCGAAGAAATCGGCTTCTACAGCCCCATTACAGAGCCTGTAACACTGAAAATTGATTCCGACAAAGCAAAGGATTGGATCTCGAAAGGTGCTCAGCCCACCGAGACCGTAAAGGCTCTCCTGAAGAAATCCGGAATCGTTGACTGATTTCGGGCGGAGAAACACAAATGGCAGATTTGAAAACAACTCTTATCGACATTGCCAAGGCAATCGTCGATAATCCCGACGAAGTCACCGTAATCGAAACCGAGGACGAAAACAGCATCACGCTTGTGCTCAGCGTCGCGCAGGATGACATGGGAATGGTGATCGGCAAACACGGCAAAATTGCAAAAGCAATCCGTTCCGTAATCAAGGCGGCTGCCGGAAATGTCAGCAAAAAGGTCAATGTTGAAATCAAATAATAACCATTGTCAGCCCGATGCTTTCGGGAAACAAAAGGGCGAAATCTCGCCCTTTTTCCATATTGACAAAAAAGAAAAATATATAGACATTCTAAATATACATGGTATTGACGCATCTTTACTGTCTGATTCCGAACTTTTGCAATTCAGCATCTTTTTCCATGAAGAAGATCGTTCAAAAATGCTGTCGAACGCAATGGCGGAGGCAAAAAAGCGATCGGATACCGAATGTGAAATCTGTGGAATCTGTGACGGACTTGCAAGAACAATAAGCGAGAGCACATCTCTGTTTTCGTACACACCGACAGAAAAAAACTCCCTTTCCGCCGCTTGCGCCGGAATCGTCATCCGTTTTGCAACCCAAAAGCAGATAATCAACACGAAATTTATATCAGAATTAAATATTTATTTATCCGAAGCAAAATCCGACGACAACTTTTTCTATATAAGAAAGATGGTAACACTTTGTGAGATTGCCATGGAGGAATGTCACGCTTTGCCATCGGATTGGGAACAGATACGCAAACAATGCCTGCAAATACCGCCGGCAGAAACAGCAAAAGAATTGTCCCGAATTCTGAACGCTTATCGGGAAACCAACGATTTTCTGTCCTCCATCCTGCCAAAGGCGGCTAAGGCAGCAAAAGGAAATGACCTGACAGCCTATAATCGCTTTCTCAGCATTGCCGCACTTCGTCTGCACGATACCGTCGCCCTTCTGAAATTCCGAAGAAACGAGGAATTACCATGTCCAAATTGATTCTGGCTCTCGATCAGGGAACCACTTCTTCCCGCGCAATTCTATTTTCTCCGTCCGGAGAGACCGTTGCCTCCGCCTCCTGTGAGTTTGAACAGATTTTTCCCCATGACGGTTGGGTGGAACACAATCCCGGCGAAATTTTCGGCTCCGTACTCCGTGCCGCACGCAACGCCATGGATAAGGTCGGAGCCTCTGCCGATGATATCGCCACCGTTGGCATTACCAATCAACGCGAAACTGTTGTCGTCTGGGAAAAAGATACAGGTAACCCTGTTTGCAACGCCATCGTCTGGCAATGCCGCCGTACCGCCGCTTTCTGTGATGAGCTGAAAAGAAATGGGCTTTCCGACTTCATCCGCGACAAAACGGGACTGCTGATCGACTCGTATTTTTCGGCAAGCAAATTGCGTTGGATTCTCAACCACGTAAACGGCGCAAGAGAGAGCGCCGAACGCGGTGAGCTTTGCTTCGGAACCATCGACAGCTGGCTGATATGGAATCTGACCAACGGCAAAGTTCACGCCACCGATCCGTCCAACGCTTCCCGCACCATGCTGTACAACATCCACACTCTCGATTGGGACGACGACCTCCTGCAGCTGTTTGAAATTCCCCGTGCCATGATGCCGGCTGTCCTCCCCTCCTCCTGCCGCTTCGGATTCACCGACAAAAAGCTGTTCGGAAAGGAAATCCCGATTTCGGGCGTGGCAGGCGACCAACAGGCTGCACTGTTCGGACAGAAATGTGTGACCCCGGGCAGTGTAAAAAACACCTACGGCACAGGTGGATTCCTGTTGATGAACACCGGGGAAACGCCGATTCGCTCGGCAAACGGACTGCTGACCTCGATTGCCTGGAAAATAAACGGCAAAGTCAATTATGTATTGGAGGGCTCGGTGTTTATCTGCGGTGCGACAATCGGATGGCTCCGTGATGCGGCAGGTCTTCTTGAAAATTCTGCGGAAAGTGAGACACTTGCGGCAAGTGTGCATGACACAGGTGGCGTCTGCTTCGTCCCGGCGTTCGTCGGGCTCGGTGCTCCCTATTGGGACCCCTACGCCCGCGGTGCAATTCTCGGCATTACGCGCGGCACCGAAAAAGCTCACATTGTCCGCGC
This sequence comes from uncultured Eubacteriales bacterium, assembly GCA_934489945.1. Lineage (GTDB taxonomy): Bacteria > Bacillota > Clostridia > Oscillospirales > CAG-272 > RGIG8775. The sequence continues at coordinate 20,191 of CAKSSY010000007.1, read as the reverse complement.
GGCACTGGAATCCATGGCTCTCCAGACTGCCGATGTTCTCGATGTCATGCGAAAGGATGCCGGAACGGTTCTCACTTCGCTCCGTGTTGACGGCGGTGCCGCGGCAAACAACCTGCTTTTGCAAATGCAGGCAGATATTCTGAATGTCCCGATCCTGCGTCCCGCGTCTGTCGAAACCACGGCACTTGGGGCGGCAGCACTTGCCGGTCTTGCGGAAGGATGTTTTGAGGAACGCGGCATAAACGAAAAAGTTACGGTGTTTACCCCGCACATGACAGACTCGGAGCGAACCGAAAAACTGGCACTTTGGCATAAAGCGGTTGACCGCGTGCGGAATTGGACAAAGGAAGAATAAATTTGCGCTTACCACGCAGAAAAAATGTCCAAACTACGATTGCGGGAGACGCGAACACGGTTCCCGGGAAAGGATGAACACAAAATGCCAAAAACAAACGAAAGAAAATGTGCCGTGATCGGTTGCGGATTTGTCGGCGCAACCACGGCATACTCCCTCATGCAAAGCAAACTGTTTTCGGAGATGGTACTCATCGACATCGATCGTCCCAAGGCGGAGGGAGAGGCGGCAGACCTCAGTCACGGTCTTCCCTTCAACGCACCGATGGAAATTTACGCGGGAGACTATAAGGACCTTGCCGACTGCGCCGTCGTTATCATCACAGCGGGAGCGGGTCAAAGACCGGGACAATCCCGTATGGATCTGGTGGAACAAAATGTCAGAATTTTCAGTTCCATCGTCACAAATATCCGGCAGTCCGGCACCGAAGCCATTCTGCTGGTGGTAACCAATCCCGTGGATGTTCTGACACAGATTACACTGGAGATTTCCGGTTTCCCACGCGAACGCGTGATCGGCTCCGGCACCGTGCTGGACACCGCACGTCTGAAATACCTCCTCGGAAAACGGTTCGGTGTAGATATGCGGAACATCCACGCATTCATCATCGGCGAACACGGAGATAGCGAACTTCCGGTTTTCAGCAGTGCCAACATCTCGGGAATCAACCTTGAAGATTTCTGTAATGCCAGCCGCCGCCGTGACGGTCTCTGTTCTCCTGAAAGTCTGTACCCGCTTTTTGAGGAAGTAAAAGGAAGTGCGTACAAAATCATAGAGGGCAAGGGGGCAACGTATTATGCCATCGCGGAATCGGTCAGACGTATCGTTTCCGCCATCGTACGGGACGAAAAAGCCATCCTGCCGGTCTCGGCTTCGGTGAGCGACTACTACGGCGTTCATGATCTCTGTATCAGCGTTCCCTGCGTAGTCGGGCGCGGCGGTATTGAGGATGTTCTCCAAATTCCGCTGAACGATTTTGAACAGGAGAAATTCCGGGAATCCGCCGCAATTCTCCGCCGGGCACTTGATGCGGTCGGAGCGGACAAAAGATAAATGAAATCCGTCCAAAAGTCGGGACACTTTCCGTGTTCCGGCTTTTGTGGTAAAAAGAAAATCGTAAAAATGAGAAATAATTTGCCGTTATCCCTTTACAAGTGACAAAAAAAGTGATATTATAGGAGGTAATGATATGGATATTATCATAGCTTTACAGGAGGAAAAAACATGGCAATTCAAAGAAAAAAGATTTCCATGGACGGTAACACCGCCGCCGCACACGTATCGTATGCGTTCACCGAGGTTGCCGCAATCTACCCGATCACCCCTTCCAGTCCGATGGCTGAGGTGACCGACACATGGTCCGCTACCAACAAGAACATCTTTGGTGAACCGGCGAAGAATATCTTCGGCGATAACGTCAAAGTTGTTGAAATGGAATCCGAGGCAGGCGCAGCCGGTGCTGTACACGGCTCGCTCGCAGCAGGTGCTCTCACGACCACCTACACGGCTTCTCAGGGTCTTCTTCTGATGATCCCCAACATGTACAAGATCGCAGGTGAACTTCTTCCCTGCGTCATTCACGTTTCCGCACGTTGCGTTGCCTCTCACGCATTGAACATTTTTGGCGATCACTCTGACGTTTATGCCTGCCGTCAGACCGGTTTCGCAATGCTCGCCGAGACCAATCAGCAGGAGATTATGGATCTCGGTGCGGTTGCTCATCTTGCAACCATTAAAGGTCGCGTTCCCGTAATCAACTTCTTCGACGGTTTCCGTACCTCTCATGAGATCCAGAAAATTGAAGCATGGGATTATAAGGATCTCGCCGAAATGGTAGATATGGATGCCGTACAGGCATTCCGTTCCCGTTCGATTAACCCCGAACATCCCGTACTCCGCGGCTCGGCTGAAAACGGTGATATTTTCTTCCAGCACAGAGAGGCCTGCAACGAATACTATGAAAAATTCCCCGAAATCGTCGAGGAATATATGGATAAGGTCAATGCCAAACTCGGCACCGATTACAAACTCTTCAACTACTACGGTGCTCCTGATGCCGACCGTGTCATTATCGCCATGGGTTCGGTCTGCGACGTTGCAGAGGAAGTCATCGACTACCTCACCGCAAAGGGCGAAAAGGTCGGTCTTGTCAAAGTAAGACTGTACCGTCCTTTCGTAGCTGCCAAACTTGCGGAAGCAATTCCCTCTACGGTCAAGAAGATCGCCGTACTCGACAGAACCAAGGAACCCGGTTCGTTGGGTGAACCTCTTTACCTGGATGTCGTTGCCGCACTTTCGGAAGTCGGCAGAAATATCAAGGTTGTCGGCGGACGTTATGGTCTCGGCTCAAAGGATACCACTCCCGCCTCCATTTTTGCAGTGTACGATAACCTGGCAAAGGATGCCCCCAAGGCACACTTCACCATTGGTATCGTCGATGATGTCACCGGACACTCTCTTGAGGAGAAGGTTGCACCCGTAACCGCCGCTCCCGGCACCATCGCTTGCAAATTCTGGGGGCTCGGCGGCGACGGTACCGTCGGTGCCAATAAGAACTCCATCAAGATTATCGGCGACCACACCGATAAGTTCATCCAGGCATACTTCCAGTATGACTCCAAGAAGACCGGTGGTATCACGATTTCTCACCTCCGCTTCGGTGATAAGCCCATCAAGTCTCCTTATTATATCAATAAGGCAAACTTCGTTGCTTGCCATAATCAGGCGTACCTCAATAAGTACGACATGATAAGCGACGTTCTGCCGGGCGGCACTTTCCTGCTGGATTGCCAGTGGTCGGATGCCGAGCTTGACGAGCACCTTCCCGCATCGGTCAAGTCCTACATTGCTAAGAATGATGTCAAGTTCTATACCATTGATGCTACTGATATCGCAATCAAGAAGATTGGTAACGCCAAGGTAAAGAATACGGTTCTTCAGTCTGCATTCTTCGCACTCGCTAAGATTCTGCCTGCCGCAGAAGCCATTGAGTATATGAAGAAGATGGCATATAAGTCCTATATCAAAAAGGGTCAGGCAATGGTTGACCTCAACTATGCCGCTATTGATGCAGGAGCAGATGCCTTCCACGAGGTCAAGGTTCCGGAAGCATGGAAGAATTGCGCACCCGATGCTCCTAAGGCACCCGCCGAGGGCGATCGTAAGGATCTGATCGACTTCGTCAATAACATTGTCGAACCTGTGGATGCGATGAAGGGCGACTCTCTTCCCGTTTCCGCATTCAAGGATATGGCTGACGGTACACTTCCTCAGGGTGCTGCCGCATATGAAAAGCGCGGCGTTGCCGTTTTCGTACCCCTGTGGCATCCCGAAAACTGCATCCAGTGTAATAACTGCGCATTCGTTTGCCCGCACGCCGCAATCCGTCCGTTCGCAATGAACGCAGACGAGGCAGCTAAGGCACCGACAGATACTATGTACACGGCAAAACCGGTAATCAAGACCGACTATAAGTTCACCATGGCGGTTTCCGCTCTGGATTGCATGGGTTGTACCCTTTGCGTCAAGGCTTGCCCTGTTTCCAATAAGGCACTTGAGAACGCCGCAAAGACAGTTGCCGCCGAGCATCCCGAATATGATCCCAAGACCGCAGCAAAAGAGACCGCCAAGGTAGCAGCCCCCAAGCTTGCCATCGAAATGGTACCGCAGGCAAAGGGTCTGTTCCAGCAGGCAGCTTTCGACTATGCCGTTAAGAATGTCTCCGAGAAGGCAGAACTGATCAATAACACCGTTAAGGGTAGTCAGTTCAAACAGCCGCTTCTTGAATTCTCCGGCTCCTGTGCAGGTTGTGCCGAAACCTCTTACGCAAGACTGATTACACAGCTCTTCGGCGAAAGAATGTATATTTCCAATGCAACCGGATGCTCCTCCATTTGGGGCGGTTCCGCACCTGCAACACCTTATACCGTAAATAATGCTTCCGGTCACGGTCCCGCATGGGCAAACTCCCTGTTTGAGGACAACGCCGAGCACGGTCTCGGTATGGCACTCGGACAGAAGGCAATCCGTGCAAGACTGATTGCTAAGATTGAAGAGATGGCATCCTCTGAAAAGGCAAGCGACAGCTTCAAGACAGCCGCCAAGGCATACCTTGATACCAAGGATGACGGCAAAGCAAACGATGCCGCTACCAAGGCACTCATCGTTGAGTTGGAAAAAGCCGCTGCCGAGGGTTGCCCTGTAGCACCTGAAATCCTTGCTGAGAAGAGCTACCTCTCCAAGAAGTCCGTTTGGATCTTCGGCGGTGACGGTTGGGCTTATGATATCGGCTTCGGCGGACTTGACCACGTTCTCGCATCGGGTGAAGATGTAAACGTCATGGTCTTTGATACCGAGGTATATTCCAACACCGGCGGACAGGCGTCCAAGTCCTCCAACATCGGTCAGGTTGCTCAGTTCGCCGCTGCCGGTAAGGCAATCGGCAAGAAGAACCTTGCTGAGATCGCAATGTCTTACGGATATGTTTATGTTGCCCAGATCGCAATGGGTGCCGATATGAACCAGACGCTTAAGGCACTTGCCGAGGCAGAAGCATATCATGGTCCGTCCATTGTCATCGGCTACGCGCCTTGCGAAATGCACGGTGTCAAAGGCGGTATGCAGAACTGCCAGCTTGAGATGAAGAAGGCAGTTGATGCAGGGTACTGGCAGATGTTCCGTTATAATCCTGCTGCCAAGGCAGAAGGAAAGAATCCTCTGACCATTGACTCGAAGGCTCCCACAGCCGATTACATCCAGTTCATCAAATCTGAGACACGTTATGCACGTCTTGAACAGCAGTTCCCCGAGAGAGCAAAGGTTCTCTTTGATAAGGCGGCTGCCAATGCCAAGGCACGGTATGACCGTCTGACAAAGATGGGCGAGCTTTACGGCGAAATCGAAAACAAGTAATCATTACGTCCTATAATAAGGCGGTGTTCAGAAACTCAGGAAGAGTTTCTGAACACCGCCATTTTGTTATCAAAGAAAGCAGACCAAAACAACCAAGATCACATAAAATACCGGAATCCCGGTCGACATTTTGAGGGACTGTTAAAAAACCGATGTTTTTAACAGCCCCTTTGTTGCATCAAAAAAGCCGCGCAAAAATGCGCGGCATCCCTCTGCTGTACAAGAAATAAGATAGAGAATGATCGGCGTTACCGACTGCCGAATCGTTCCGCTATAGGACGTAAAATACGCCCAAAGAAAGCGGCGGCAAAACATTTTACCAGATCAAACGGCAAAAACGGCAACACACACGACGGAAGTGCGGCGAGCCAACCGGTACCGGTAACAAAACAATACTGAACCGTCCCAAGGGCATAACAAATGAGGACACCGATAAAACAAGCAAGAGCACCGCGCAAAAGTGCAAATTTCCCGCCCTTCCCCCCGAATATGCCGAGTCGTACAAGAAGTCCGACCGCAAGGGCCGTCAAAAGATACGACCACAAATACCCGCCGGTAGGACCGACAAGAACTGCCGCACCGCCCCTTCCGCCACTGAACACGGGAAGTCCGATTGCTCCGAGTCCAAGATAAACCGCCACAGCCGGAACGCTGTCAAGCGGATGAAGCGTCGTTGCCGCAAGAAGTACCGCAAAGAGCCCAAGCGTAATCGGAACCATACCGATCGGGATAGCAAACGGAGACAATATCGCAATCAACGCAGCAAACATTCCGATTGTCGTTAAGCGGTGTAAATTCAGTTTTGTTCTTTTCATAATTCCCCCAAAATTTTACGTTTTGCCGCATGATAAGCAATATATTGTGCAACCAATGTAACAACCCAAGAAACCGGATAACACAAGAACAGCCAAATAATGTTCTTTTCATCCTCATAACAGTTCGGGAACAACAAATTGAGTTGCCATATCCAAAAAAGGCGGAAGACACAGGTTCCGGCAAGTGTAAGCAGCATTGTCAGAACCGGACGTCCCATTCCCTGTAACATTCCGCTTATTACCGCCATCACACCGTAAAGGAAGTACACGGGACATACAATCCATAGACGTATGATTCCCGCTTCAATCACCGCGTCCTCGCCGGGAGCGTAAAACCCGAGAAGAATCCTGTCAAAAACCAAAATCAATGCGGCAACCAGAATTCCGAATACCACCGTGCAGAAAATGCAATCCCGAAGAATCGGTTTCAAACGATCATATTTTCGTGCTCCTACACTCTGTCCCGCAAAGACAATCGCCGCCTGAACAAAGGAATACAGACAAATATACAAAAAGCCGTCAATATTGGCTGCCGCCGAAGAGCCGTCAACCGCGATTTCACCGAACTTGTTGATTGTGGATTGAATGACAACATTGGAAAGCGAAAAACACATCGACTGTATGCACGAAGGTATGCCCATATGTAAAATACGCCGCACATCGGCACTGCCGCCGCGGTCTCCGCCGAATGTCAGACGGCAAACCTCTTTCGTCCGAATCATATAAACGAGAATCATCACAACTGCGGCGTACTGCGAAACCGTTGTGGCGATTCCAACTCCCATCGCCCCCATCTCAAATACGATAACCGTTATCAGATTGAGCACCACATTCACGATTCCCGAAAGCGTCAAAAAAAGGAGCGGACGCTTGGTGTCCCCCGACGAACGAAGAGCCGAAGCAAGATAATTGTAAACCATGGCACCGGGAACCCCCCAAAAGTAGGCACGCATATATCGCGTTGCTTCAGGAAGCAGTTCTTTCGGTGTCTTCATGAGAATCAAAAGATCCTCCGAAAGAAAATATCCGAAACCCGCCACCACAATACCGCTGACAAGTCCCAAAATCAGCGAAGTCCGCATCAACCGATCCAAGCGGTCAAACGCCCCTGCACCAATGTCCTGTGCCACGGCAATTCCCACACCGACCGAAAGCCCCATACAGGAACCGATAATCAGATTGATAAGCGCATTGCAGGCACCTACCGCCCCCATAGACTCTTTACCGACAAATTGTCCCACAACCACAAGATCGGCAGCACTGTAAAGCAATTGCAAAATTCCCGTCAACATAAGCGGCAGAGAAAACAAAAGAATTTTCGTCAAAAGTGGTCCTTCGGTCAAATTGACGTTGTCTTTTTTCATCGGTCATACCCCGCTTTCCAAAACTTTTCCTATTATATAACATTTGTCCGTTTTTGTCAATCCACACTTTCACAAAAACGCCCGAAGTTCCGCCGGAATTTTGAATCCTTTCATAAAAAGAGGACATCCTTTCTCCGGTTTTCGGAAAAAGGATGTCCCGATTCTGAAAAATTTACGAAACCGCTTCCAATGCGTTCAGAAGATCGGCGAGTTTTGTCTCCCACGAAATTCTCTTGCTGTCAATATGCGTCTGAATATCAAAAGTCGGCGACATATCCCGGAAGATACTGCCAAGCGAGTCCAGACTCTGCGTAGAGTAGGCAAAACCAAAAGAGAATACAAAAGAATTCAGAATCCGGTCATACATTTCGGCATCCGCCTCATCGCGGGAATACTGTCCCTGCAAAACCGTTTCATAATATACGGGGATAACCTGTTTGTAGCTTTCTGCCGAGAGAAGCTCAAGGACAGCACTGACCGAGGAAGCTCTTTCCGGAGAAAGGTCGGAGCAAATGGCAAGGCAGGAGGAACCGTTACCGAAACAGGTGCGATAGTCTTCCTGCTCCGCATCATACTTCGGGAGCGGCAGAACACCGTAAAGCACGTCGGAGGCTCTCATGTCCGAGCCGAATTTCAAGGTGTCACTCTTAAAAAGCTGATTGCCGTTCTGCATATAGGTTTGCGTCACATTGCCGACAGTCAGAAACGCCCCGGGGTTGTTGCCGAAAATATTGCGAACTTTTTCGTAAGCGGGAATTGTACGGGAATTGAACAGAGAAATTTCCGGTTCACCATAGACATTCATCTCTGTCAGATCCAACCCCATTGCGACAACCCAACCGTCCATTTGTCCGGCACTCTGTCCAATGGCATGCATACGGATACCCACAACGTCTCCGTCGTCTATGACACCGTTGGAGTTCACATCTTCCCAGCCTGCCGCAACGTATTCCGCCATTTCGTCAGCCGTCCACGTACCCGCACGAACGCTGGCATAGAGCGCATCGGAGGTCTTATCGGGGAATAACTTGTTGAAAAGATCCTTATTGAAGAACAGACAACATCCGTTCTGCACCTCGGAAAGTGTCAAAGAACCGCCCGCAAAGAATAACGCATTGTAAACGCTCAACTCGTCGACCATGGTCTGATTCCACCATGGTTTTTCAAAATTCAGATGTCCGCCTCCGAAGTCCTTCGTCAGATTCATCAAATTGAAGTAGATCCCCTCCTTGGCGAGCGTCGAGCCATAAGAAAGATAAAAAGCGGCACCGTCAAAATCTCCGGAGCTGGTCAGAACTGCGGTGCTGAGAGTCTGTGTCCATGACTTCAGATCCGCCCACGAGCCCGGCTGACCGATTGTCTTGATCTTGACATTCAGACGATTTTCCACATCAATGTTGCGATAGTGTACCGCGTCGTAGACTGTGTTGTTGAGAAGTTCCTCGCAGGCAAGCTCGTATGTATAAATATCGGAATCGTTTCGGGTGAAAAAGGTAACGGTATCGTCCTTCAGATTGAGATTAGTGGGAACCGTGTCCTTCACCGCCTTGCGCGGATCCTCTTCGGACTCCTTCTGTGTACTGTCGGAGGGTCTTTCGGTCGTACCGGCAGGCTCACCGTCGCACGCGGCAAAGCAACCGACAAGCATCAGAAGTGCCAATGCAAGGGTCAGAATACGCATAAAATTTCTCATATTTCTTTCTTCCTTTCTTCATTTCTGTTTTTAAATGATTGACAAGTCACACATTTCGTAGTACATTGATGATAACACAAAAATTGTTTTATTTCTATTCCGTATTTTTCGAAAAATAGGACAATTTTATCTTTCCGGAGAATACATGGAAACATTGTTTTTCAATCATTCTGAATTATTTTACCACAGATTCCACCACGGCTTCCATTTACAAAACAAACATTTTCTGTAACAATCCAAGCGGAATCGTCATCTGCCGTACTCGGACGGAGGACAACCCCGCAACTTGCGAAACACCGTGCAGAAATATTTCGGATCGGAAAAGCCGACATTCCATGCAACCTGCCGAACCGTATAATATCCGCTTTCCAAAAGCTCCGCAGCATAACTCACACGAAGTTCCGCCAGATAACGAACCGGTGTCATTCCGAATTCCCGGTAAAATAACCGTCGAAAATAGGTGTCGCTGATCGAGGCAACGGAACAAAGTTTCCCAATTGTCAGAGAACTGTCAGTATAGTGCGTGTTGAGATACAACACCGCCGCCTTGATTTTGCCATAATCGGCACTGTGATCCTCCTGCATTCTTTGTTTGACCATTTCCTCAAGAATCCGGTAAAAAATCGAGGTTGCACGCAAAATGTACCCCGGTTTTTTCCCCTCCCAGACCTCGCAAAGCGACAAAAACAACTCCCGGAACAATTCGGGGTTTTCCGGAGTAAAAGCCTCAAAATCCTCCTGCTTTTTGCCGTTCAGCTCAAAATGCGCCACCACGATCCTCTCGGAACCGGTTTTCAGTCCGTATCCCACGTTCTCGGGCATAAACAGGATGTCATTGTTTCCGACCTTCACACCTTTTCCCCGTCCCCAAAACTCGGCATCTCCTTCAAGCCGAAAGGACAAGGCGTTGTAAGGACGCGGTGCCACGACCGTGTTCACTGCCTGCCAACCCGGACTGAACACGGAAATCAACTTTACCGAAAAATCGGACTCCAGAAAAAGCATTTTTCTCTCCCTTCTCCATTTCCCCTTGAAAATATTGTAACATACTTTTTTTGATTTGTAAATTGCTATTCGGAAAATCAAACCTTCATTCTGTTTTTTAGGTTGACGCAAAATCTGAGGAATGGTAAAATGAAGAAAAAAGGAGGGACGTTCTATGTCAATCAAACATACAGCAGTCAGTTACTATGGACTCAATTATGTGGAACACGCAATCGCCGACTTCAAGGAAATGAAAGAACACGGCTGTGACACCGTAATTCTCGCCATCACGGAATTTGATATGGATTTCTGGTTTCCGAACATCGGAGAAATTGTCAAGGCAGCACATGAACTTGGGTTACGCGTCCTTGCCGATACCTGGGGAATCGGCAAATACTTCGGCGGAGAGCAGGTCAGCCTGTTCCTGCAAAACAATATCCATCACCGGCAGGTTTCCGCCTTTACGGGCGAAGTCATAAACGCCGCCTGCTTCAATACCAATTCCTTCCGGGACTATTTCAAACGCATCTGCGTAAAACTGGCGCAGAACACCGAGATCGACGGTTTTTTCTGGGATGAACCGCACTACGCTCTTCCCAAATCCTACGCCTCCATCACGGGGGGTGCGGGAGATGACTGGAGCTGCCGTTGCCCCGAGTGTATGAAAAAGTTTGCCGACTACTACGGATATGAGATGCCCAAGCTGATGAACGATGATGTCAAACAGTTCCGTTGGCGCGAGGCACTCTTCACCCTGTCCGACACATCCCGGACGCTGAAGGAGATCAATCCGAATCTTGAGATCACCTGTTGCGTCCATGCCACCCTCAATACTTACTACGTCACCGAGCTGCGCGGATACGACAACTGGGACATGGTTGCATCCTGTCCCTACTTTGACGTATTCTCCACCACGATTATCAACTGGACCCTTCCCGAGAGCTTCTTCCGGGACATCACCGAACGTACCGTTGCCATGGCAAAGAAATACGGAAAGCAGTCCGAAAGATGGCTGATGGGCTATCATAACCGCCCTGCCGACTTTGCGCAGATCGATCGAGTTGTGGATCTTTATGAGTCTCTCGGTGTCGACCGCCTTGCCACATGGACCTACCGTGGAGGACTGGGCACCAGCGTTGCCGCCAAAGACCCGATCGAATTGTGGGACACCATCGGCAGAAACTATAAACGGGTAATGGGAAAGGAGTAAACCATGTTGAACGATTTCGGATATTTTAAGACCCTTCTTGAAAATATGGAACAGGTCAATGCCACACAGAGCGAGAACATCCGCGCGGCAGCGGCACTGATGACCGATGCCATTGCCAACGACAAACTGATCTCGGTCTACGGCGGCGGTGGACACACCACACTTCCCGTCGGAGAAATGTTCTTCCGTGCAGGTGGGCTTGCCAATATTAACCCCGTTATGGAGACAGGGCTGTCGGTATTCAATCAGGCTCTCAAGTATCTTGAGCTGGAGCGCACCGTCAACTACGGTGCCGCCATTCTGCGTTATTACGATCTGAAAAAAGACGACGTTCTGATTATCTTCCACAATATCGGAATCAACCCGGCTACGATTGATGCGGCTATGGAAGCCAAAAAACGCGGCGTAAAGATTATTGCAGTCTCCAGCTCCTATTGGCAGAACGAAATGCCGGCGGATCATTTTATCCGCCACCCGAATAAGACCAACCTTTTTGATTATGCCGATGTCAAGATTGACGACTTCAATCCGGTCGGGGATGCCGTAGTGCAGGTGCCGGGCTTTGAAACTCCTATTGCACCCGCATCCAATATCGTGGACTTCTATATTGCCCATCTTCTTGAAATCGAGACTGTGCGTCAGTGCGTCGAACGTGGCATCACACCGCCCGTATGGTCAAGTGCCAACACCCCCGGCGGCGACGAAAAGAATGCCGCCTACCTTGAAAAATACAGACCGCGTGTCAAAATGCTGTAAGGAGGAATTCCGTATGCAAAGTAACCTGGATTTTTTACTCAAAAAATACGCCGTCCAAAAAAAGGCGGTGCTTGCCGCCAATAGCGTGATCGTAAACGACAAGACCCTTCCCTTGCTTCCGTGGCGTTCGGAACGTCGTATTGCAGAGTTAAAAAAACTGATTTCGGACGGTGAGCTGACCGGCATCAGCACAATGCGTACTCTTCGCATTGTAAAGGAAGGAACCGATCTCTATGATGTTCTGTTCCGCGAGGTCGACATCTGCCGTTACATACTCGGCACCGAATTCACCGAAATCTTCGCCGTTGCAAACGGCAACGATACGCTGAATGCCATTGCAGCCACCGCAGCTGGCTATGTCTGCACCCTGGAACTTTCCGCCACCCTTCACGGCAACGAAAAACCGATCGACAAACACGAGATTATCGCCATCGGCGGCGTTGCCTGCGACCGAGCCGCCGACACTCAGGTACCGCAAAGCTCCGTTTATGTTTATAACGGTAAACCCGAACCGGACACCTATACCGATGTAGATGCCGAGCTTTACGGACTGGAAGCCGAAGACTGCGCCATTGTCCGCGCGGCATTTGAAATCGTCCGAACCGAGACCGATCTCTCGGACGAGGTGAAAGCCGATAAACAGATCGTCGAAGCGGCAAAACGTTCGGTTCTGAATGTTGAAAACATCATTGTGGGGAGGTAACGCAGAATGAAACCGATTAAAATTGCCATGATGTCCATGACCCACGGTCATACAAGAAAATATTATCAGGTTCTGAAGGAAAATCCCGCGTTGGAATGGATTGCGGTTTCCACTGCCAATGAGACCGTCAAAAAGGTGTTTCTGAATTCGGTAGACGGCATTCCCTGTTACGATTCGGACGAAGCCATGCTGGATGCCCATCCCGAAATCGAGGCAGTCGTGCTTGCCAGTGAAAATTCCGAACATCTGCGCCAGGTGAAACTCTGTGCCGCACGCGGAATTCACATCCTCTCCATGAAGATTCCCACTTTCGATATGAATGAATACGCCCAGATGATCGAAATTACCGAAAAAGCCGGCATTGTTTTCCAGATCGAACTGGAATTGCACTATAACCCCGTCGTCATGAGAATGAAAGAACTGAAAAAGACGGGTGCCGTCGGTGAACTCAAATCTTTTGAAGCCACCAACATCACCCTCTCCCCCGTCTGGGCATTCCCGTGGCAGGGGGTTCCCGAGCTCAGCTACGGCAAACGGGTTCCGCTGAAAGACGGCGACAAACGTTGTCGCGGCGGTGCGCTTTGCGATCACCCGCATATTTTCGACCTTGTCCGTGAAGTAACGGGAAGTGAATTCGATGTCATTTTTGCCCGCGTTGCCCCCAATATCCGCCCCGATATTCAGGAAGAGGATATGCTCGCCGTTACGGGACGCATGAAAAACGGTGTCACCTTCCTTTTGGATCCGTCGTGGTCAAGAATGGAAAACCGCCTCACGGTTCCCGGTCCCGGTTGGGAAGTATTCCCAAAGAGAATGGAGGTCAACCTTGTTCTGAACGGCGAAAAGGGTACGATCATGACCGATTGCTTCGGTCCCAACATTTATCACAATGCCACCCCCGAATCACGCTACACCGTCCGTTATACCTACTTTGATGAGTGGGTCGGACTGATTGACGAATTTTGTCATTGTATCCGCGACCATGCAACCCCAAAAATCAATCTGCGTTGGCATGAGAACACGATCAAGGCAATGAATGCCTGCTATGAAAGTATTGCGACCGGCAAACCGGTAAGAATGGAATAACGCTATGGCATACCTGATTATAAAACCCACACATGGCGAAATCGCCTATGAAAAGGCTACCGAGGCGTTCCGTACCATGTATGAAGCAGTCACGGGGATCTCTCTTCCCGTCAGCGAAAATGACGACGGTGTCTCCGATCTTATCGTAATCGGCTCGGATGCCGTAAACGATCTTACCATGAATCTTTTCCTGGACGGCACACTTGCCGGTTTCGGAATCCGTTACGGAACCGACGATTACTGCCTGCGCTCGCTCGAAAAAAACGGACGAACGCTGTTGTTCCTGGCGGGCGGCAGAGGACGTTCCACGCTTTATGCCGTTTATGACTACTTTGAACGTGTCGGAAACTGCCACTATTTCTGGGATGGCGACGTGATTTCTCATGCCGAATCTTTGCCACTGAATGGGTTGAATGTCCTCGAAAGCCCACGTTTTGAATATCGCGGACTCCGCTATTTCGCACATCGCGGACTGTGGCGGTTTCAGGCAGAACACTGGTCGCTTGCCGACTGGGAACGCGAGATCGACTGGATGATAAAACGCCGCCTGAACTTCTTCATGTTGCGGATCGGCATGGATGATCTCTGGCAACGAACCTTTCCCGAAAGTGTTCCCTACCCCGATCCCAACGACACCCGTCCCGACAGCGATTTTGAAACGCTCTGCGGATACAACGACCGCAGTCCTTTCTGGTCGCTTGAATTTCGCGGAATCCTCCGACAAAAGCTCCTGAAATACGCAACCGACCGCGATCTCATGCACCCCGAGGACTGTGGCACCATGTCGCATTGGTATAGTCCTGCACCGCATGAATATCTTGATGCTGCCAAACCCGACTTTCTCTCGGAAGAATCCACAACCTATAACAATGCCCCGACCAAGGTATGGGACATCCGGAAACAGCGGAATATGGACGCTTATATGGCGTTGACCGACGGATACGTCCGTGAGTATAACCCGAAATGCAACCTGTTCCATACCATCGGACTTGCCGAGCGTGCCATGAGCCAAAACCGCGACGAGAATCTTCGCCTCAAACTGTTTACCTATCATAAAATCGCTCAGAATCTGCGTGAACGTTACCCCGACTCCAAGCTCTTGTTGGCAGGCTGGGACTTCTTCTTCTCGTGGACTCCCGAAGAAGTGAAAAAACTGATTGCCGAATTGGATCCCGAACGCACTCTGATTCTTGATTATACCAGTGAGTCGGATGATCCTGCCGGATGTTTTCTCAATTGGGACTATGTCGGCAAATTTCCGTGGATTTTCGGTCTTTTTCATGCTTATGAGGCAGAAAGCAGCCTGCGCGGACCTTATGACCGTACCGATTCCCGATTGCGCATCGCGGTCGACGATCCGAACTGTAAGGGCATGATTCTTTGGCCAGAACTGTCCCACAGCGATCCTCTGGTTCTGGAATATCTCACGCAAAACGCGTGGACTCCTCTCACCATGAAGATTGAGGACATCGCAACCCGATTCTGTAGCCGTCGCTACGGCAAATTTGCCGAGCCGATGAATGAAGCATGGCAGACAGCACTCCCGATTATCAAAACCGTTGACTGGGGCGGAAACACCACTCGTAAGGAGGGCGACCCCGACTGGGACAAATATATCCTCACATGGCAGGTTCACCGCGAAATGTGGACCTATGTCCCGACCGTGTTCAACATTATGAAAAATCGCCATGTTGTTGCTCATTTCACCCGAAGACTGAACGAATATGTATCGCTGAACCAAAACGCCACTTCCATGCTCCGCACACTCGCTTCTCTGCCGGACGAAGCGTGGAGCGATGCCTTTGTCGCCCGCGACGGAATTGACCTTGCCCGTTCCATCATCGGCAGATTCATGAATCTTCTCGTGATGAAAGCCGTGGTTCTGAAATTCCACCATCACGAAGAAGAAGTGAAATCCGTTCGTGAGTCGTTCTTCCGCCTGTACGATTGCCTGACAGATGTTCTCGCCAAACACGGCGACTATTCCCTGAATACCACTCTGCAAAAGCTGAAGGATACCTGCCCGGTGAACAAGAACTTTGAGATCACACTCAAACGCAATATTGCCAACAGTTATTGCCGTCAGTACGTGTATGAACTGATGCGCTGGCTGTATCCGGAAGAACTGAACTACCTGTTCGACATCCTGGAAAATACAGAAATTTCCGTGCCGTCGAAAGACGACTATAAGGAAAAACTGGCAGTACCGCTTGCCTCGTTTATGACTAAGCCGCTCACTGAAATGAATCCCACCGGCAAGGAGAACCTGCGCGCCGCCCTCGGAACCGCCGCCGACGGGATCGAAACACTCGACATTTCCGTCTCTGCAAAATAACCGTAACGCGAAAAACAGGGGAAGCATCCCCAAAAGAAAAGGACAGCTTGCAAAAGCCGTCCTTTTTGTATTTTATAAAACAATCAGCAGGTTCCGACTGCGTTTTTCCCGGGTTTCTCTGTCTCAACCTTTACCAAGGGAACCGCAAAACGAATGGCACCCGGCATCACCTCAGCGGTAAAGTGATTTGTGTCCAGAATTTCGCCGTCAAGAGAGATGGAAAATCCATCCGGTGCAATTACTTCCACGGCTTTGGCACGGCGGTAGACAATACAGTCAGCAAAAGCCGGATCATCCAGATGCTTGCCCGCCGTATAAACGGGAAGAATCTTCAGAAAACGGAACAAGGAGATCGGCTTGATGAGACAAACCTCCAAAAATCCGTCGGCATCGTCCGAGCGAGGCGCACAACAAAACGCACCGCCGACATAACTGCCGTTGGCAATCGTACAAAGCAACATTTTTTCCCGATTCAACTTTTCACCGTCCGCAATCACCTCACAACGGTTTTTCATAGAGGTCATAATTGCCGTGAAAACGCCTGTTTTGTAAGCGTTCTTGCCGCCGATCAGCTTCTTGTGCTTCACGGCAATCATGGTTTTGGCAACCGTGGTGTCAAAGCCGAAATTACAGACGTTGACAGAATATCGATCGTCCACACGAATCAGGTCAATTGGTTTTTCCTCCGCCTCAAGTAAAGCGTCAAGATTCAAAAATTTCTCTTTGCCGCCGTAATATTTCACGAAATCGTTTCCGCTGCCGACCGGATAAACCGTCATCGATGCGTTTTCCGCTCCCACAAGACCACTGGCGACCTCATTAACAGTTCCGTCGCCGCCGCAGGCGTAAAAACGGATCTTTTCGGTAGCCGAAGCACAGGTCTCTCGTACAAATCTCGTCGCATCCCGCGCAGCAGTTGTCACATAAATCTCATAATCGAGTTTTCCGTCATAGGCGGAAAGAGCCTCGCGAATGTGAGCGGTTGCCTCTGTCATTCCCGCCGCGGGATTCACAATAAAAATATGTTTCATGGGAGAAAAATCCTTTCTTGAATATGTGATACTAACCGCAGAAAGAATTACAGACAATTCTTTGGCGGCTACCGCCTCACCGTGTCTGCAACACAACTGTGGTTTGTCGGATGTACCGCAAGGAAGCACTTTTGCTTTTTGATACATAAAAAAGGGGTTGAAAAATGTCGAGCCGTGTGGTAAAATAAAGACAATGTTTGAAAGGAGGCAAAACCATGCCGGAATCCAATACGACAAAAAAAGAATTTGCCTGTGCTCTCAAACAACTTCTTCGCGAAAAACCGTTTTCCGCTATCCATGTCGGAGACATCTGTATACTTTGCCAAAAAAACCGTAAGAGCTTTTATTATCACTTTAAGGATAAATATGATCTCTCCTGCTGGATCTTCCAGTCGGAACTGATTGCCACACTTCGACCGCACGGAGAAAACTATGAGGACGGATGGGATATTTTCGCCGATATTTGCCGATACTTTTATGACAACCGCACATTTTATCGCAAAATCATGAAAGTCGACGGACAAAATTCCTTCCGCGACTATTTTGGGGAGACCATCGGCGATTATCTGCGAATTACGCTGACAGATATTCCGATGAAAGATGCCGATCCGGACTTCTGTGCCACCTTCTGTGCCAATGCTTTGCTTGCATCGGTCGAGCAGTGGTTGAACTCATCCACGCCGCTCCCGCCCGAAAAATACGTTGCAAAAGTGCGCGAATGTGTCGACACACTCGGTATCATCCGGCGCACGCCCCAAAACCATTCACACACCGACCGGCTTCCGCCGGAAAAATCCGAGTAAGGACTCTCCCAATGCCACCGCTTTCAACCATGGTTTTTCCGGCTTTCCGCAGTCGGAGAAATTCACCTTTTCGGAAATTATGGCATTGATTTTTGCCACGTCGGAATAAAGATCCATGCAAAGAGAGGGATACTTCTGCTCGGCACGCTCGTCAAGTACCATGCGCTCAACCTCAGAAAGCGTTTGCGTTCCGCATCCCGCCTCTGGGTATAAGAACAAACAAACACCGCCCGCTTTGCCGACAAACTTCTGAACCACGCCGTCACGAAGCCTTTGCAGATTGCTGTCCCCGTAAGTTGCGTGAAACCCGAACAACAGTCGATTTTCATGAAGGAGCTTTCCTGCCGCCTCCGCGCCTTCCATATCATAGTTAACCGAAAGAAAAAGATTTGGATAGTTTCCGCAAAACATCGCGGATTCCCCGTCTATCACATTCGGCGTAACAAACAAAAGGAAAGCACAGGTCGGATGTCCGGAAAAAATTTCGCCGAGCGATAAAAGTGCCCGCTTGTCCGATACAAAAATCATAAAGACCGCCTGCCCGAAAGAGCAACCGTCCGAAATGGTCTCCGCCACCTTTGTAGCATCGCAATCCGCTCCGATTTCCATTGCCGATGACCACGGAATTTCCCTTCCGAGTTGCTTTTCATTCCGACGAATCTGTTCGGCAGCGACCATACACCCCGTATATCCGAAATTGATTCCGAACGTGGCAATCCGTTCGCGGTCCGCATTGCGGATCAGTGCCTTCAAAGCCGCGTAATAAGCCCCGTCCTCATTTTTCATCACATCCTGAGCATAAGTGAAAAACCGCTTTCGGTTGCCGCTCCGCGTAAAGGTCTGAGCAAGATCGATCAGACGGCGGAGTTGCCTTTCCGAGTCGACGCGCATATTCAGAAGTGCCCTGTTCACCGTAGCCTCAATCAACAGACGATCAAGACTGACAGACTTCATACACACACCCCCCATTCTTATCATTGAATAGAATAACGGAAAAATCGTTTTTCCGCAACGGACAAAACCTCATTTCTGTCCCGAAATTCAATCGGAAAGGAATCGCCATGCAACCCAAAACCATAGTTGAGAAAACCCAACGCGCAGCGTCGGACTTCGTATATGAATGTGAAACCGAATATCGGAATAAAATCTGCCGACTCGTCCGAGAGATTCTCTCCCTGTCGGAAAAGAGACCGATTGTGCTGATCTCGGGACCGTCCGGCTCCGGCAAGACCACGACGGCACGCCTCTTGGAGAAAGAATTTGAAAAAACGGGAATTGAGACGCACGTTCTTTCTTTGGATAACTATTTTCACCCGCTTACCGAAAAGGAAAAAGAACAATTTGCTCTCAATCAGCTCGACCTGGAATCCCCGATCCGGCTTGACACCGACCTTCTGAATCGTCAGCTTTCCGACCTGCATCATGGCAGGACGATCATGGTTCCGCGCTTTGATTTTATTACCAACACCCGTCGGGACAGCGGCAAGACCCTGACTTTGCATCCGGGGGAACTGATTATTCTGGAAGGTATCCATGCACTCAACCCGAACGTAATCGATGCCGAGGACTATACCACGCGCATTTATGTCAGTGTGCGGACGCGGATTGCGTTACCGAATGACCGCTTCCTGCATCCCTCCAAAATCCGCCTTGCGCGCCGCATGATCCGCGACAGCCGGACGCGCGGACGTTCGTTCGAGAGTACCGTCGACCTTTATGAGAGTGTAGAGAGAGGGGAAAACCTCTATATTATGCCGTATAAGCATCGTGCACATTTTGATGTTGACACGTTTCATGCCTGTGAGTTGAGCGTCTATAAGAACTTTCTGCCTTCCTCTATGCCGATGACCGAGACGCAGTTTCCGTGGCTCTCCGAGCTTTTTGAGGCACTCTCACTCCTTCCCGTCATCTCTCCCGATCTCGTTTCCGAGAACTCGCTTTTGCGTGAATTTATCGGTGGCGGCGTGTTCGGAGACTGATTTTCCGCAAAATAAAGCGACCCGACCTCCGTTTTCAAACAACGGAAATCCGGTCGCTTTTTGTGATAACACAGACAAATCCATCCTCAAAGTCGCGAGTTCCTCATTCTCAAAAGACGTTTTTTCATTTTATCCACAGCTTTCCTGTTGATAACCCTGTCGAAAC
>CAKSSY010000006.1 GCA_934489945.1 uncultured Eubacteriales bacterium | reverse complement strand
CGGCAACATTGGCGTTGATTGCAAGCATAAATGCCTGATCGTCAATTTGCGCCTGATCAATCACTCTGTTAAAGGAAACTTCGGTCCATTCGTTCGCCTTGGCAAAAACGCCATATGTCCCGCCACACATTTTTGTACCGTAAGTACCTTTCGCGGACATGAAACCTACCGTAACGGTCATGTCAACTGTCGGACGAACCCAAAAAGAAATATGGTAAGCGACTCCGAGGTCTGCCGCGGTCAATTCTGTCTCCCCGAATGTATTATAGAATTTCACGCGGTCATAATCGTGGGTTCTGACACATTTCATGGAAATACCGCTTCCCGTGGTATGATCCGGAATCTCATTTGTTGCACTGAAACCGCTCGGTGCGCCACCCTGACGAATCAGATAGGTGCCATTCACCGAAGAATTGGAATCGACACCATGCCCGGATTCAATCTTCGATCCGTTGGTAAGATTCTCAAAATTCAAAGAAAACACCGAAGGATGTTTTTCTTCTACACAGATATCGTCAATGTACCAGTTGGCTCCACTGTCCGTAGAATCCATTGCCAACATCTGAACGCCGTAATTTACATTATTTTCATCGATCTTATACTCGTATTCGACTTTATTCCACGTATTTCCCCGGATAAAGGTTGCCGGACTCGGGTGATACAGGTTCACATCCGCACCATAGCAAGGATTGTTCGGATACGGGTCGTTTTGATTCATATTGTATGCCGCCATAAGTCCTGTACGAATATTCATGTCCGCTTCCGGATACACCCAATAGGACAAAACAAAAGTTTTTCCGATATCCTCCTGCGTCAGCAATCTGCCAAACGTGTTATAGAACCGGATTTTAGTATCGGCTTTCCCGCGAACAAAATAGAGCGACTTCCCTGCTCCCGTGGTATGATCGTTGTCGGGTGACCATGAGACCGTTTTTGTGCCGTTCCCACCAAGGCGGAACAAATAGGTGTCATGGACAGGAAAACCGGACTTTGCTTCAGTGTTTTGATAGGACTTTGCCTCATTTTCAAACGCGTCAAAATTCAGTTCCAGTCCCGATTCCACCGTTTTGTTTTCTGCGGTCAGAACCAAACGAATTTTCCCGGGATGTGCCGCAATGGTCTCTTTGGGAATCTTCGCCTCATACAATCCCTTTTGAGAGACAGAAACCGTTGCAATCTTCTCCGCCGTTTCATTATTGACAGTCAACACCGTTAGATCCTCCGAAACACCATCCCGAAGAACCCAAACCGAAACATCCTGTACCGCATCGTTCTCCACGTTGAACTGAAATACAGAAGATTCTGCTTTGCCGACAAACGAAGATATGTCAAATTCAAAATACCCCATGCTACGTCCAGACGCCAACTTGACAGTAACACCGTCTGCGGAAATCACAGAACTGCCGATTTCGATTTCGGCATCCTTGACCGGCAGAAACTTCTCCCCGCATTTTACGGTAAAGGTTTTAACAACACCTTCCGAAATGGTTCTTCCGTCTGCATCTTTCAGGGTGTCCGGAATCACAATCTGATAGGTATGCCCGGTTTGGAAGCCGTCGGAGGTGAACCGATATTGCAATCCCCCTGCCTTCACTTCCCATACTCCGTCTACCTCATGGTTATCAGCTGTGTCGGAAATTCTGACCTGCGTCTGAACATCCTGCAACGGTGCATCAAACTGTATCAGTATCGGATCGACTCCGTTGAAATTCTCCGTTCCGTTAATGGGAGTACAATACACAAAGTTCGGGGCACCACCATTCAGCCAATAATCATAAAACCGGGCACAGGCAATCGTTCGCTGAAAATCATAAGTCGCATCATACCCATGCGGCACTTTATGTCCGAGATCGTACATGGTCATGGGAATATGCTTGACATCGTAATCCATATAGGTCTTTTGTGTCGCAGGCCATTTGTCCCACGCGCCGAATTGGTCATATTGACCGCAGGCAATAATGGACGGAACGGTGGTTTCATTGACCAGACGTGCATGAAGATTGGTACCGTCCCCCATGAAGGTGCCGATCGCCTGAACGCCGGACGGAATCGTTTCCCCATTCTGATAAGTCAGAAAAGGCTGCTCCGGAACATAATCGGAATCATTCTTATACTCTTCCACATAAGCCTGTTCTTCCAACAGTTCGGGATGATCTCTTCCCAAAAGCGCGGTATAGGATGCCTTGGAAATTCCCCATGCGGCATAATTGTCTTTTGAATACCCATATGTATCCGAATAATATCTTACACAACGGACAGCAGCGGTGTGAGTCTTGACACCGTTCCATTTTGCCATGCCATAGGGAAGAAAATATCCATAGTGATCATCGCGCGCCATAGGATAATACTCATGGTCATACACAACCAAAGTAAAGCCACCGAATGTAAGCATTGCCTCCATCGGTCCTGTCGCGCTGGTACTGCTTCCTTCTCTTTCTTCCCATGAAGAAGCATGAAGGAATACGGGGGTTTCCTTGGTTGGGTTCGAGGGGTAAATAATATGCAGGCAAAGATCATAATCAAGCGGCGACCCATCCGGCTTTACGAGTTGATCAAGCGAAGTTGCCTCAAACCATGTGCCTGCCTGATAATGATTCCCTTCACACGCGGGAATTTTAGACGCTTTCGTTGTTTTAAAACCATTGCTGTTCCATGCGTTAAGAATCAATTGATCGGTACCCTTGACCCCATTATCCAACAGATCAAAATATTTCACCTGTCTGGCAAGACGGTAGCCTGCGGGAAGAAGGAAATTGCGGTACTTCCGGACTGTTACCCCGCCTCGATAAGCGCAACTGCTGTAACTATCCACCAGTTGCGAACGCAAATTATAAATGCTGTACGCCAGATCCGACGAAACTGCCTTCGGATTATTATGATAATCCAACGTCACCAACAAGTAGCCCTCGTTCAGATAGTCACCGATGATACTCTCATCCGATTCCTGTCCGATCCGTTCTTCGCCATGATTCATAACGTAAAAAATCGTTTCGCCGTTTCCGTCCGTCTTATTTTTAATATAAGTACGAATCGTTACGGGAAGAGTTGCGTTACTCCCTGTAGACAGTGTGGTTTCATAGATTTTATAATCCGCAAAACCCGTCAGTGCAGCAGGTGTTTCCGCGCTTTCCGAGGCAGACACCCCGAATGCCGGCATCGCAGAAAGAATCGTCAGAACTGCCAAAATCATCACCATGCCTTTTTTCATTATATTGACCTCCGTATTATTGAATCATACAGTTGCTTATCATTCTTACTGTGGCAATTATACCACGCTTTTATCAAATTGCAATACTATTTTGGAAAATTCCACTGTATTTTTGTCATTTTGCACAAAACAGCAGAGTGGCATTTCATCCACTCTGCACAATCTTTCTTTATTCATAAAAACGCCGCAACGGAAAATAGGAATTGGCAACAAGCCAAAGTCCCGGAAAGAAACGCATAATGTTCCATGTGAAAAAGCCACGGAGATTGAACTCCTCCACTACATCCATTGTTGCCGCAGCACTTCTTGAATCCTCAAACCAAACCACATGCTCGCTCGGACGCCCGTTTACACGGTCATAATACCGATAATTCGGCGACGCGGCAACGGAATCAAAATCAATTGCCGCTTTCTTCTCCCACGCAAGGGAAACCGCCTCGGCGTTCGACAGAGATCGTGCCACACTTTGCCCTGCAACAAACGGCAGTCGCCAGTCATATCCGTAATTTGGCGTTCCGAGGAATATTTTTTCGCGAGGAATCTCGGTCACGGCATACTCCACCACCCGCCGTACCTTGTCAATCGGTGCCACCGCCTGCGGTTCGCCACGCGAATACCCCCATTCATAAGTCATCAAAATTACACCGTCGGCAGCCTCTCCCATTCCTCTGTAATCGTGCCCTTCATACAAAAGTCCCTCCTGATCGGCGCGATATTTCGGTGCCAGTGCCACAAAAACAGAAATTCCGAGCGGCGACAGACGTTCATGCAGACGACGCACAAATGCCACATAATCCTCTGCATACTGTCCTTCCACATATTCAAAGTCAACATCCAACGCTTCGTAACGCTTCTCCGACAGCACACGCTCCACATCATCAATCAGGGTATCCTGAAGCTGCGGATTCTGAAAAAACCTGGCTGCAATCTTGCTGGAAAACGCACCGCGCTCGTTAAGCGTTGAAAGATGCATAACCGGTGCTACTCCATAGCTTCTTGCCAATTCAATAATCCTTTCATCCTCAATATCAAGAAGTTTGCCATCTTCCCCGATGCCGTAAGTAAAAATCGTAATATATGTCAGATATGGCAATGTCCTACGAAGAACCTCTTCGGTCACATTGGGATACACATATCCGCCGGTTTCAATTTGTCTTTGATACACCGTCTCATTTGGGACAATATTCAATACCATTCCGGGAACAATATTGTTTCCGCCACCGAGAATGGGATTGTTCCGCCAGATTGCGTTCGGCGTTGTTCCAAACTGACGGGCAATGGAAAACAGAGTGTCACCGTTCCGCACACGATAAGACACAAGCGGCTCGGGAATGACAAGCGTTTGTCCCACCACAAGTTGTTTCGGATCGCTCAACAAATTGTCCGCCGCAATCCGTTCGTCTGTCGTTCCGTACTGTGCAGCGATACTATAGAGCGAATCTCCCTGTTTAACTGTATAAATCACCATAATTTCGATTCCTTTCCTGACTGATTTCGTTACAGAATATGCGGATTCCTCTGTCCGTGACCGGAATATTTTGACCACACGGGCAAATACTATCTCCAAAGTCCAAAAACAGAAAGGATGATTTTTATGAACAAACCCAGAATTCTGAAATGCTGTGCCCGCGAAATCCTCGATTCTCGGGGCAATCCCACCGTGGAAGCTACCGTTTTTCTGGACGATGGTACTGTCGGCGTTGCCAGTGTGCCGTCGGGTGCTTCCTGCGGAAAATTTGAAGCTCACGAAAAGAGAGATGCCGATTCCTCCTATTATCACGGCAAAAGCGTTCTGAAAGCCGTATATAATGTTTGCAAAATTATTTCCCCTGCCCTTTCGGGCATTAACCCAACCGAGCAATGTGAGATTGACCGTATTCTATGCGAACTGGACGGCACTGAAAACAAATCCAACCTCGGAGCCAACGCCATTCTCGCGGTTTCTTTGGCAAATGCACGTGCTGCCGCAGGACGATACGGTCTGCCGCTTTACCGATACCTCGGTGGTGCAGAAGCGTGTCGATTGCCCGTCCCGATGATGAACATTCTCAATGGTGGCGCACATGCCGCCAACAACGTCGCCATTCAGGAATTTATGATCGTCCCCGTCGGTGCTTCTTGTTTTTCTGAAGGACTGCGAATGGGCAGTGAAATATATCACACACTCGGAAATATTCTTAAAGAACGAAAACTTTCTTCCACGGTTGGGGATGAGGGCGGTTTCGCCCCCGATCTGGAATCTGATGAAGATGCCATTGAACTGATTCTCGAAGCAATCGAAAAATCCGGATACTCCACCGACATTGTAAAAATTTCGCTGGATGTGGCGGCAAGCGGTTGGTATCATGACGGCGTTTATGAAATCATGAAACGCCAAAAAACCTACACATCCGCCGGACTTTCAGACTATTTTGCCTCGCTCGTTGAGAAATATCCGATTCTTTCGATTGAAGATGCGCTTGATGAGGAAGATTTTGACGGTTGGAGAGACTTTACCGATCGGCTCGGAAAGCAGACTATGCTGGTTGGAGACGATTTGTTTGTTACCAACTACTCCCGTCTGGAGCGCGGAATCCGAAACGGTGCCGCCAATGCTATTCTCATCAAACCCAATCAAATCGGTACTCTGACTGAAACTCTGAATGTGATTCGTCTGGCAAAGGAAAACGACTACCGTTTTATCCTCTCTCATCGTTCCGGCGAAACCGAAGACACAACACTTGCCGACATTGCCGTTGCAGTAAATGCACCGTTTATCAAGTCCGGTGCGCCCTGTCGAAGTGAACGCGTTGCCAAATACAACCGTCTTCTTCGTATTGAACCCGCTTTAAATTCGGGAGCGATTTACGGTGAAAAACGTCTTGCACGAATCCCAAAAGCCAAAGAAGCCGTCATGGTATAAGAAAAAAACAATTTTTTTTCAAAAACCCTTGCTTTTTTTGCATCTCTATGCTATAATGTATACTGTTCTCTGATAATTTTTAAGTGGAATAAGGGTATCGTCAAGGTACCGTCTCAGGAGGTGTCAAGAATGGCAAAGTGTTGTATTTGTGGTAAGGGCGTTGTGTTCGGTCAGAGTGTTTCTCACTCGCATCGCAAGACGAACAGAACCTGGAAACCCAATATCCGCAAGGTAAAGGCAATGGTTGACGGTACACCCGCAACGATTGCAGTTTGTTCCCGTTGCCTGCGTTCGGGCAAAGTCACACGCGCGTAAGCCGTGTAAATATAAAGTTCCCGGCAGTCATTTTGTCTGCCGGCTTTATTTTTTCGGAGGTTTTATGCTTGCTGTCATCGACTGCCGTCTTTCTCCTTCCTGTTGCAAGGCTTTGGAAAACCTCGGCTTTACTCTCTTATCCATGCCCCCATTTCTGTCACTTGCCCAACCGGTTGCCTCTCATCCGGATATGCTGATCTTCCCTTTTCGTGACCGTCTGTTTTGTCACCGCGCCTATTACGCCACCGCCAAAACTAAGATCAACACAATTCTGAATGCCTCTGGTCTCTCCCTTTGTCTCACGGATGATATGGTTTCCACCACATATCCCACCGATGTCCGTCTCAATCTGGTCGATCTCGACGGCAGAATTCTGGGAAAAGCCGATGCAATCTCAAAGAAGGTAAAGGAATACGCCGCTCAAAATCAAATTCCCATCGTGCCGGTAAAGCAGGGATATACTAAATGTTCCTCTGTTGTGCTAAAAAGGGCACTGATTACCGCGGACAAAGGCATTGCATATGCCGCACAGTCTGAGGGGGCAGATGTCCTTCTGATTTCTCCCGGCGGCGTAATGCTTCCCGGGTATTCGCACGGATTTCTCGGAGGTGCCTGTGGCATTTATCGCAACACCGTATTCTTTTGCGGAAATCTCGACCTTCATCCGGAAGCCGCATATATCCGTTCCTTCTGCAAAGGACACGGATACAACGTCGTTTCCCTGTCGGAAGAGCCACTTCTCGATGCCGGCACTCTGTTTTTATTCTGAAACCTCAAAAAGCGCGCGCAATTCCGAAAAACTGCGCGCGCTTTTTCATTTTTACAGCAGAATACAGATCAGTCCGCCGCTTCCCTCGTTGATAATTCGCTCCAGCGTCTCGGAAAGACGTGCACGCGATTCTTCGGGAATGTTGGAGAGCTTGGTATGAAGCCCCTCATTCATGAGGTCATACAGACTCTTGCCGAACATATTGGATTCCCATATCTTCCGCGGGTCTTCCTCAAATTCATGCAACATATAACGAATCAGCTCTTCCGACTGCTGTTCGCTTCCGACTATCGGATTGATTTCTGTCTCAATATTGGCGCGGATCATATGGATCGACTGCGCCGATGCCCGCAATTTAACACCGTACCCCCCTGCCTGTTTAACAATCTCCGGTTCCTCCAAGTGCAGCTCGTCTATATCCGGCATTACAATTCCGTAACCCTTTTCGCCTGCATCGTCAAACGCCTCGGCAACGCGATCATACTTGGATTTCATAGCGGCAAATTCTTGCAAAAGTCCGATCAGTTTTTTATCATCCGGGATCTCCATACCCGTTAATTCGCTGATAACTTCATAGAAAAGACCATCTTTGATTTTTGCACTTACGTGAGCGCAACCCGTCCCGAGATCAATGTTATCAACCGAAACATCCGACACATAGTCGTTCTTCTCCAAATCCTCCAGCGAACCGTTAATATCACCGATTCGTTTCATCTTGCCAACACACTTTCCGATTGCTTCGCCAAGCGAAACACGGATTCGGTGCGTCGGGCCGAGTGCGTTCAGCCACGACG
This sequence comes from uncultured Eubacteriales bacterium, assembly GCA_934489945.1. Classification (GTDB taxonomy): domain Bacteria; phylum Bacillota; class Clostridia; order Oscillospirales; family CAG-272; genus RGIG8775. The sequence goes on along the minus strand of CAKSSY010000006.1, from coordinate 33,622 downwards.
GGAACCGCAACCGAAGTTCTGCAACCGGAAATTCGGTCAATACCAGTTCAAGAATATGCCGGATGTCCTCAGCATCCAGTGACAGACAGCTTACCAGTGCCACCGGAATCCCGTACTTTTCCTCCAACTCATACGCAAGTGCCACTGACGAATCCGCTGCCGGATTCGCGGAATTCAGAATCATGGCAAACGGTTTTCCGATCTCTTTCAGTTCCCTTACCACACGTTCTTCCGCATCCACGTAACTCTCACGCGGAATTTCACCGATGGTGCCGTCGGTGCTGACGACAATACCAATCGTGGAGTGTTCATGAATAACTTTTGAGGTTCCCGTCTCAGCCGCCTCCACAAAAGGCATCGGCTCCTCCCGCCACGGTGTCCGAACCATTCTCGGTTGCCCGTTCTCGATCGCTCCCAACGCGTCCGGCACAATATATCCTACGCAATCCACCATCTTCACGCGCATTGTCGCTCCGCCGGGAAAAGATATTTCCACCGCTTCATCCGGTACAAATTTCGGTTCGGTCGTCATCACGGTTTTGCCCGCCGCGCTTTGTGGCATCTCATCACGTGCCCGCTCACGGGTATTGTCGTCCTTGATATTCGGAAGAACCATTTCTTCCATAAACCGTTTGATAAACGTGGATTTCCCCGTTCGCACCGGTCCCACAACACCGATATAAATGTCTCCACCTGTTCGTTTCGCGATGTCATTATAAATTGAAAACTCGCCCATAAAATAAGCCTCCCACGGTTTCTGTTGCCGGTTGCCGGCGATAACCAGTAAATCCTATGGGAGACTTTTGAATTTTAGAACACAATCAGCCTCATTATTTATCGGCAATTTCCTCAAAGCCGTTTTTCAACCGTTCAATCGCTTTCGGCATCAAAATGCTGTCAAGGGGTTTCCCTTCATCCATCCATGCCCTCGCAAGGGTTGAGCTGATTCGCTTATATTTCGGATCGCACGGCAGATAAATCGTTTCAGCTCTCGGATTATGCAGTTTATTGATCAGTGCCATCTCCTGCTCATAGCGAAAGTCTTTCACAGTACGTACCCCTTTCACGATCACCGAGGCACCGAGCGCATCGACCACATCAACCAGCAGTCCTTCACTGACCAATACCTTAACGTTCGGAATATGGATACAGGACAATTTCGCAAGCTGAGCTCGTTGTTCAATCGTAAAGCGATACTCTTTCTGAGCGTTAATCATCACCGTGACAACCACAACATCGAATAGTTTTGCAGCGCGTTCAATGATATTGACATGACCTACCGTAATCGGGTCAAAGCTGCCGGGAACAATCGCGAGTTTCATACCGATTTCCTCCGTTTTCTCTATAATCCGGAAATGCTCTGCTTCAGTATACCATCTTTTTCCTTTTTTGACAAGAGTAAAAAATATTTTATTAAAGTTCGGTATTTTTCGGCTTCAGAACCGTAATATGTGCAATTCCGTATTTTGTCTTACGAAGGATCTCAAACCATTCGCGCAACGGCTCATATCCATCAAAAATATCTTCTTCACGACTCTCACAGACCAAAACCGACGTTGGCTTGAGAAAGTTTCCATTCCGCAACAACTCCAGTGACGAAGCCACCAATCTCAAATCATACGGCGGATCAATAAATATAAGATCAAACACATCCTTTTGCCGCTTCAAATAATCCGCATAATCGCAGGTAAAGACGCGGCATTTCTCAGCGAAATGGGTCTTGGCAACGTTTTTCTCTATAATTCCAATCGCATCACGCGACTTATCCACAAGCACTGCCCCAGACGCTCCGCGGCTTACCGCTTCCAGTGCCATCTGCCCGGATCCGGCAAACAGATCTAACACCCGTCTTCCTTCAATTTCAAACTGAAGCATCGAAAAAACAGCTTCCTTTGCCTTTTCCGATGTGGGGCGTGTATCGTTCCCCGCCAACGTATAAAGTGCCGTTCCCTTAGCACTTCCCGTTATAATTCTCATTCTTCGTTTCCTCCGTGAAAATACGCGTAAATATTATCGGCATCGGCTTCACTGATTCCCTTCACCTGCCGCAGACGGGATGGCTCCGCGCGCCGCAGATCCTCCATATTTTCAAATGCCAGCAACAAATTTTTCGCCTTTGCCGCACCGATTCCCCTGATTTTTTCAAGCGAAGAACGTTTGAGTGTTTTCAACTTGGCATTTGTCATTTTCGTAACGGTAAAGCGATGAACTTCCTCCTGTAACTTATACAGAAAAACAAAAATATTCTGATTTCTCGCTATACTGATCTCCTCGGTCTCATTACAAAGTGCACGCGTTTTGTGAAAATCGTCCTTCACCATGCCGAAAACCGGAACTTCCACGCCAAGTGTCCCGAGAACCTGTCTGACACAGGAAACATGTCCTTTGCCGCCATCCAACAAAATCAAATCCGGCAATTCGGAAAACGCCCCCGCCTCATCGGAAAGGTGCGAAAAACGGCGTGTGATCGCCTCCTGCATACACGCATAATCATCGGTTCCTTGCACATTTTTAATGGTGAAGCTCCGATAATCCGAGCGTTTCAGCGTTCCTTCTTCACACACGATCATACCCGCGGTTTTATGCTCCGCTCCGAGATTGGAAATATCGTAACATTCTATTCGGCTCGGCAAAGACTCCAACCCTAAAATTCCCGCCAGTTCCGCAAGTGTACTGTCGGATTTTTCGGCCTCGGAAACATACTGCAAAGTCGCCTGTTCAGCATTGTTCACTGCAATTTCACACAATGCCTTTTTATCGCCCCTCTCGGGAGTCCGTATCTCGGTCTTAACCGACGCAGTGGAAAGTAGATATTCTCCGATCAACTCTCTTTCCTCTTTATCCAACGGAAAAGACAACAGGATTTCCCGGGGAATATCTCCCTTGCCGCGATAATAATCGCACAGGAAACTGCCAATACCACTGTCATCAAGCAATTTATCATTCCCAAAGACAAAATCGGACTTGTTGAGTATCACACCTTCCCGGACATTCAAAACGGATATAGAAGAAGCAAGTTCCCCGACATACAAACCAAAAACATCGTAATTCCGATCGGGATCGGAAACCACCTTCTGCTTTTCTGAAAGGTTTTCCAACGCCCGAATCGTATCACGGCATCTCATTGCGGCTTCGTACTGTTCCTTTTCGGAGTATGCATGCATCTTTTCCTCCATATCCCGCCGTACCTTCGCCGTATTTCCGCGCAAAAGTTCGGACACCGAATGAATCAACGAATTATATTCCTCTTTCGATACACCGCCGGTACAAAGTCCGCAGCATTGTTTCATCTGATAATAGATACAAGGTCGTTCTTTCCCTATGTCCTGCGGAAACCTTCTTTTGCAGGATGGAATTCCGAAATTGCGACGCAAGAGGGTCAGAATGGAAAAAACGGTCGCCGTCCCCGTATACGGTCCATAATACTTTGCCCTGTCTCCCGTCCGTGTTCTCGTGAACAACACGCGCGGATACTCCTCATTTGTGATTTTAATATACGGGTAAGACTTTGCATCCTTCAGGCGAATATTATATTTCGGCGTGTAGCGTTTGATGAGATTGTTTTCCAGACTGAGAGCCTCCATCTCGGTCCTGCAAACGATATAATCAAAATTGTCCACACACGATACCATGCGTGCAGTCTTAACGTTCTTCTCTCCGTTCTGAAAATACTGAGAAACGCGATTCTTCAGTTTTCTCGATTTCCCGACATAAATTACCTTTCCGGAGGTGTTTTTCATAATATACACGCCCGGAACAAGCGGCAGACTATTCGCTTTTTCCAACAATCTTGCCAGTCTTTCCTGTTTCTGCATTTTTCCTCCGAAAAAACAAACGGCAAGGTCAACCCTTACCGCTCAAATATTTTCATTTCCGATTATTCGGCAAAACCTGTATCAATCAGATCGGAAAGACCATCAAGTGCAGTCACTTCGTCCTGACCGTCAGCAATCAAAGTAACCGTCATCCCCTTTGCAATCCCCAAAGAAAGAACACCGAGCAGACTTTTGGCATTCACTCTGCGATCATCCTTCTCAACCCAAATAGAACTCTTATAGGTGTTTGCCTTTTGAATAAAGAAGGTCGCAGGTCTTGCATGCAGTCCGATCGAATTGGTAATTGTAACCTCTCTTGAAATCATCTTTCTCGCTCCTATATCACCAAGCCGAAGGGTTTCCGTTCGGGCTTTTGAATTGCACATTTATTCATATGCATTATCAGTATAACAAAAAACCATCATAAAATCAAGTGAAATTTGTTGTGTTTTTTCATGAATTTTTTAAGATTCATCCGCTCAATTTCGACATTTTTTATATTTTTCTCGTTATTGCCGTCAACTATTCCCAATTCTGAGAATTTCTATCTGAAAATCCATGTGTTCACTACGCACCGAATAATGCATACCGGGTGCAAGATATGTTATTCCACCGGCAAGGTAACCGTTTGGACTCATAACACCGGTAGAGTGTATCGTTCCGGTTACATCAATACGAGTCGACTCGGGATAATTGATACTGAGAACATTGCCGTCCGCATCCTTGACATACATCGTCGACGGCAAAATCGAATCCAGACTCTGCAAAGTTCCGATTACAGTTCCGCTGTCACACAAAGTCACCGTATCCCCCGGTACAAGTGCATCTTCAGAGGTATACGCTATATCCGAAACAGAAAAATAAATTTCATACGACTCAAGTTCGGATTCGTTTTTCCATACCCCAATCTGTCTGGCGCGGATAACGGCTCCCACTATACAAACCAAAACAAGCAACAGGATAATCAAATCCATCGTGTTAAACCCAAAACGGGTTCCTTTTTTTGCGGAATCACGATTTGCCATATTCTCCTCCTTATCCGACTTCTCTCATACTCACACAATATCCCGTCCCGAGATAATCGGGAAACATCAAAGAGTATTTTGCACCAACCGCAATCCGACTGCCCTTCACGGTATATCCTGTTCCCGGCTCAAAAACAGCATCCGCTGTCATGGTCACCTGAAGATTATAGCGATCCGGATACTCCTTCATACTCACGGTATCGTTCTCGGAATTATAGTACAGTTCGGAATACAAAATGTCGTTCCGAATCGAAGTGACTCTGCCAAGTGAATTTTTTCCGGATGCTCCGATCACTTCATCTCCCGGCTTGATATTATCTGTCAGTGATGCTTCCACATAATCAAACTGCACCGTATATTCCAATAAAACCTTCTGTTCCTCTTTCCCAAAAACGTTCAGAGAAAAAGGATCCAGTACAAAAACAACAAAAAGCACTGCCGCAATCACAAATACTATAAATATCAGATCAATCAGATTAAATTTTCCGCGTTTCCGTTTGACCGCACCGAATCCACCGGTCTTTTCTTCCATAATTTTTCCCCCTTTTCACAGCATATCCGCATCCAGCTCCAATGCTGCTGCGTACTGTGTATTATTTTCATACCCGTTATGCCGATCTGCTTCTGAAAATCCGGTTTTAATATAGGCGTTAACCACACCGATGGTTGTCCAAAAAGCGAGAAAAATACGGAAGTTGTAAAAGATATGATCGGTCATACCGATTACAAGCATTGCCGTCACAGAGGCAATGCCCGCCATGACAACGCCCTTTCCCTCCCGGTTTTTGATCCGGAAAAGATATTCAAAACAATTCTGAGCAAACAGAAACATAATCAAGCAAAACACAATCAGCCCCGGAAGTCCGAGTTCCACCATCAATTGCAAATAAATACTGTGTGCGTGTTCAAGCGTCTCCACTCCCGCATATGCGAAAGCAGGATACACGGTTCCGAACGCCGAACTGCCCACTCCAATGCCGCCCCACCATGTCTTCTTCAGCATTTCTCCTACGCCATACCATGCCGAAATCCGATAAGACGCCGAAGATTCCGCAACGTTGCCGATACTGAGAAACCGTTCCGACACACGACTCGGGATCAAGCGCACCAACAACGGTGAAGCAATTTCCAAACCGAAAAGTCCGATCAATGTCCTCCGGGACAAAATCATAAAAAACAACACCGCTCCGACAAGAAATCCGAGCCAAGCCCCCCTGCTCCACGTGAAAACAAGGCATACAAGCATAATTCCCAACGAGAAAACATATGCCACAATCTCCTTTATGCTGTTCTCCCGGAACAATAAAGCCGCCGCAATCGGAATCACCAAAAGAAGATACTCGGCAAATACATTGGGATTTTCAAAAGTTGAAGTGATCCGTGTTCCGATACCGGCAAATAACCGCGTATCAATCCACGAGGGGTTGACCGTACCGGTAAAAATCTGAGTAACTCCGAAAAGGCAGGCAATGGTGCCCGACAACGCCGCAGTTCCCGCACATCTCCGAACCCATTCCCGTGTACGCATAAGATTGAACACCAAAAAATATCCGCCAAGCAATATGGTATACACAACCGCAGTCCCAAGTGACGCAAGTCCACCGGCACTGATGAATCCTCCCAACAGATACAAAACAAGGAAAAGCAAAATGACATAATCCATAAGTTTCATTCGGAAAACACGTTTTCCGCGAATCAATTTTACAAGATAACTGACTCCCGTTACAGATACAATACCGACAAGCAGAATAGTCGGATGGCGAAAGAAACCGGAAAACGGAAGTGTCGCAATCCAACCGATAATTCCGATTTCGGGAAATTGAGAGACAACAAAGATTCCCACCGCAATTGCCACCACGGCAAGGTAATACACCGGATCCACATAATACGTGAGAACGCCGAACAACATCCCGACTGCTGTTACAAACCCATAACGTTTTCGGCAATGAATGTCCTTTGTAAATGTATCACGTGGGACACCTAACCCCTCAAAAAGTATCGGTGCCAAAAAACGACTGTTCAAAATTGACTCAGCAAGCGTTTCCTTCGAACTCATCATCGGGAATGAAAGTATGAGAGCACCGGCACAGAAAAATGCGCGATGAATATCCGCCGTAACACCGGGAACAGCAAACTCCTTCACCACATATGTCATAATTCCGTATGCTCCGAACGATAAAAACAATGCACCGTATGTTTTGAGCTTACGATAAATCAGCGAAAAACCGAGTTCTTCCGCCTTCTTGATCCAAAAGCTGTTTTCAAACACTCGCGCAATCCCAAGTCTGACCGCATCCGAAATCCGTCTTTTTTTAGGAGTTTGTATGGTTCGCGAAAAAAGCCTGCCCCTCAGTAACCCTTCCTCCTCGGCGGAATATGCGGTAAAAATCTTGCCGAGAAAACCATTGATCAAAAGGCTGTAAAACCGATCGGTCAACCAATACAACTTTTCCAATATCACACTGCGAAAGATTGATGTTTTCTCCTTTTTCAAATACCGTTTTCCTCCTTCAGCTTCAACAGATCCGGTCTGTTCTTTCTTGTAATTTCAAGAGCTTTCTCCGCTCGCCACTTTTCTATATTCTCATGATGACCGGAAAGCAGAATCTCGGGAACCTTCGCACCATGATATTCAAAAGGTCGGGTATACTGCGGATATTCGAGAAGTCCGTCTGAAAAACTTTCTTTTTCAAAACATTCCGGAGCGGCAAGCACCCCATTGACCAATCTTGCAACACAGTCCACAAGAATACAGGCAGGAATTTCTCCGCCCGTCAATACATAGTCTCCGATCGAAATTTCTTCATCTACAATTTCATCGATCACACGATGATCGACCCCCTCATAATGTCCGCACAAAAGGATAAGCTGCTCATAAGATGCCAATTCTCTCGCCTTTTTTTGATTCAGAATCTGTCCCTGAGGAGACATATAAATGGTATGTCTTTGTTCCGCAGAAATATTGGGAGTTGCTGCAACAACAGCAGAATAGCATCTGTAAATCGGCGGTGCCATCATCAGCATTCCCTTCCCGCCGCCATATGGAGTATCATCCACGCGATGATGCTTATCCTCGGAATAGTCACGAATATTGTATGTTCCAACCGTAATGGCTCCGCTTTTTTGCGCTCTGCCGATAATGCTTTCCTCCAACACTCTCTCAACCAATTCGGGAAAAAGCGTCATGATGTCAAATCTCATATCGTTTTCCTTTCTGCTTTATTCAAACATTCCTTCAATCGGCTCAACAAAAATGCCGGTATTCGGATCCACTTTTTTCACAAACTCCCCGACAGCAGGCATCATTCTTTCGCCGGATGGCGTATCTACAACATAAATATCCGACGCACCGCGATTGATGATCTCACGAAGTTTTCCGTATTCTTTTCCCGTTACATTATCAAAAACGGGCAGACCGATCAGATCAGCAAGAAAATATGCACCGGATTTCACGGGAAAATCCTCACGGTCGGCATAAAGTGTCACGTTTTTCAAAAGAGCCGCCTTATCGATACTATCCACCCCTTCAAGCCCCGCTATCACAAATTGTTTGAAAACGGATGCTCGGCTTATACGATAATCCGTCAGCCCTTGTTTTCCTTTCATCCAAACACGGGGCAGTTTCGCAAAAACAGCAGGAGAATCGCACCACGGTTCAATTTTCACTTCACCCTTTATGCCATGTGTATTGATGATCCTGCCACATTCCAGATATTTCTCTTTCATCGGGTTTCTGCCTTTCATCCACATCTATCTACATATAAAACAGTATACCACATTTTGCTCTGAAATGCAACCGCCGTTCCTTTTTTTTTTACAATTCTTTCCCGGAAATAGCCATTTTTATAACTTTTTTCAAATATTTACAAATATCTGTTGCTTTCTGAGAAAAAATAGTTTATAATATCTTTATCATTATTATGTTCGGAGGAAAAAATGTTTAGATTACTTGAAGGAGGCACGACAGCGACTGCCAATCCTACCAGCTCTTGGCTTTCGATCGGCATAATTCTTGTCATGTTTGTTCTGGTCTATTTCTTTATGATCAGACCGCAGAAAAAGCAGGAAAAAGAAGTTAACAATATGAGAAATGCTCTCGTTGTCGGCGATGAGATTACTACAATCGGCGGCATTATCGGCAAAATCGTCAGCATCAAGGACGAAACCCTTGTGCTGGAAACCAGCCGCGACGGAACCAAAATCCGCATTCTCAAAAGCGCAGTCCGCAATGTGGATGTTCACGCGGAAGATGCACAGAACTGAATAACATTCATAAAATTGCCTCTGCCGGAATATAGTGTGTTGAAATACTATTTGGCGGAGGCATTTATGAATATCGGCAAAGCAAAAAAAGGACACTCCAAATCTTCGGCTCTGTCCCTCCCTGACAACACAAAACCGCACGGCATTCTACGCAACACCTTGCGCGGATATTGGATTTCACTGGCTATCGGCAGTGTTTTGACTCTGATTTTATCCGCAGTGGTTTATTCTCTTGCGGATCCGAACCGCTATATCACACCGGTCGCCTTCTGCATTCTTTATATATCCGCTCTTCTCGGCGGTTTTTTGTCTGCCAAATTCAATAGTGGTTCGGCTCTTTTGTGCGGCGGGCTGTATGCTGTAATGATGCTTGTGACCATGTTTCTTGTCTCGTTGTTTTTTGATGGTTCCTATTCTGCCGATCGTTCTCTTCCTTTGGCGGTTGGGCTTCGCGGCGTTGCCGCCGGGCTTTCAATAGCAGGTGCCATGATCGGAGCTCACAAACCGAGAACAGCAAAAAAACGAAAATCCAAAAGAAAATAAAAATTCCGGAAAGGATGTTTTATGCTTTACACTGTAAAATATGAAGGAAAAAAATATGCCTATGACAGCGCAAGCGGTGCCGTTTTGCCAATCAACACTCTGGAATTCAAAATGCTGAATGCGATGGTGCCCCCCATTACTCCCGCAAGTCTCACTTCTCTGCGGTATGAGTTGGCAAAATTCGATTCCAACGACGTATCCGAAGCCTTTGAAAAAATCTACAAATTGGTCGAAAAGAACATCCTTTATGCAAAGGACGACAGTACAGTACGTCTCATTGCCTCAGGGGAATACGCCTGCCCCAATGATGCACTTGCCTCGGTTCTGTTAGAGAAAGCCTTTGCCGAAAAAGACACTTTGTTTTTTGAAACCATTGGAGATGGAGATTTTCGGAAAACTGCGATCGAAATAGCCATGCGTATGGGAAAGAAACTCTGACACAAATAACATAAAATATTCTGTCATTCCATCAAAAAGCCCGTCAGGCGAAAACGCATCGACGGGCTTTTTTGAATACACCATTTTTGAAACGTTTTGTTGGTATGCCCTAAAAAAGTCAAAGTCTTACTTCCGCACATTAGATTGGCAGCCAGTTGAGCTCCAAACAAAACATAGTTTTTCCGAGAGCCGCCGTTTTGATAGATCAAATAAAGGGAAATTCCCATCAATGCGTACAGAATTCCCCATACAATAGGAAACAGCATCGCCGGTGGTGCAAAACCGGGAGTCCGAACAGTTGCATAAAGGTCGGTCTGACCGCTTGTCAAAACTCCGACAAGAAATACAGGCACCAACGGTATGGCAACACAAATAAGAAGCGGAAGCAATTGAAATTCTTTCTTTTCCATAATGAATGTTCTCCTTTATAATAGTAAAACATTCTATGACATATTTTCCGGCTGTATGCCAAAGAATCGCGGGCGTTTTTGCCCGCGATTCTTTTCAAGTTTTATTTTGTTTTTCAAAAGAACACAGTGCCGCATCCGGAACCGCATTGGCATAAACCGCGGCTTTGTCTCAAAGTATCCGACGCTTCCGTCGGCAAAACTTCCTCCGGAATCGTTACTCAAAAGTTGATTTTATCGGCAACATAACTCTTCAATTCCGTCACCGGAATCCGCACCTGTTCCATCGTATCGCGGTCACGGACGGTTACGCAGTTATCGTTCTCGGAATCAAAGTCATAGGTAATGCAAAGAGGCGTACCAATTTCATCCTGGCGGCGGTATCTCTTGCCAATGGAACCGGCATCGTCAAAGTCAACATTATAGTCCTTGGAAAGATCCGCAAAGATCTCAGTTGCCTTCTCGGACAACTTCTTGGACAACGGAAGAACCGCCGCCTTAAACGGAGCCAACGCAGGATGCAAGTGCATCACAACTCGGATATCGTTTTTCTCGGCATCAACCACTTCTTCATCATAAGCATCGCAAAGAACCGCAAGAACACTTCTCTCTACACCAAGACTCGGCTCAATGACATAAGGAATATAATGCTCATTGGTCTCTGGATCAAAGTATGTCAGATCCTTACCTGAAGTATTCTGATGCTGGGTAAGATCATAGTCAGTACGATCGGCAACCCCCCAAAGCTCGCCCCACCCGAATGGGAACAGAAATTCAAAGTCCGTCGTTGCCTTAGAATAGAAGCAAAGCTCTTCGGGATCGTGATCGCGCAAACGAAGATTCTCGTCCTTGAGACCGATCGACAGCAACCAATTATGACAGAAACTGCGCCAATATTCAAACCATTCCAAATCGGTTCCCGGCTTGCAGAAGAATTCCAATTCCATCTGTTCGAACTCGCGGACGCGGAAAATGAAGTTACCGGGTGTGATCTCGTTACGGAAAGATTTGCCGATCTGACCGATACCGAAGGGCAACTTTTTACGTGTGGTACGCTGTACATTTACAAAATTCGTGAAAATTCCCTGTGCCGTTTCAGGACGGAGATAAACCGTATTTTTGGCGTCTTCTGTCACCCCCTGAAAAGTCTTGAACATCAGATTGAACTGACGTATATCGGTAAAATTATGTTTCCCACAGGTCGGGCAAGCAATATTATGATCTTCCACAAAGGACTTCATCTCTGCCTGTGTAAAGGCATCAATCGGTTTTTCCGGTGTAAAAGAGTTTTCGACACACCAGTCCTCAATCAGCTTATCGGCACGAAAGCGTTCGTGGCATTCGCGGCAATCCATCAACGGATCTGAAAATCCGGCAAGGTGACCGCTCGCCACCCATGTCTGAGGATTCATCAGAATGGCAGCGTCAAGACCGACGTTATAGCGGTTTTCCTGTACGAATTTCTTCCACCATGCGCGTTTTACGTTATTTTTCAATTCCACGCCGAGAGGTCCGTAATCCCATGTATTGGCAAGACCCCCGTAAATTTCGGAACCGGGGAAAATAAAACCGCGCGTTTTGCAAAGGGCAACGATCTTATCCATTGTTTTTTCCGTGTTTTTCATGTACTGTTCTCCTGTTGTATTTATATTTATATTGATTTTTCGGATTTGCGGAAAGCCTTCAGTGACTTTTCTATACGGATAATCCTGAGATCGCTGTTTTCCTCCGTAACAAGCGGACACTCCTTCACCTTGAAGTGGTCTGTCTTACCATGCCATATCGTTGGCAGAATTTCGGCAAAATCAAGATACCGAACCGTGGCGTTCTTTACATTCTCCGGCAAATACTTACGAGCATTGAGAAGATTCGCCTTCGGCACCTCATATCCGGTCACGGAAGCAAATACGGTGACAAGCTCGTCCTCCCCAAATGTATCACAAAGCGAACGCAGAAAGAAAAGCGAACCGTCACGCTCAATCAGATAATCCCCCATAACAGGCGTGACCAACACGCGTTCTCCCTTAACATCCAGTCTGACAAGAACGGCAAAATCCAACATCTCGCCATCCTTGTCATAGCAAAAGAACAAATAGCTTTCGTATTCCGGACGGACGGGGGTATCAAGAATCGCTTTTATTTCCGTATCTGCATAATTGTTCAAAACCGTTATACGATTCCGAAAGATATCTGTGCAAATGCAAGCCATCACAATCGAAAAGATTCCGAGAGCCACACCGAATGTCAAGAGAAAGGTCTTCCATGAAAATCTCATTTCTTCCCCTCCCATTCGTTTTTTTCAGTATATCACATTTCACAGAATTTTTCAAGAATTATTTTCCCGCTATACTCACCTTACGCAAAAGAACATCGGGGGATCCAAAAGCACTGAAAATGCCGGGCACACCGACGGTAACATGATCGGAAAGCGCATCTGCGTTTTTCAGAAGATCATAAAAATTTCCGGCAATGGTAAACGATTTCACCGCACCGCCGATTTTTCCGTTTTCAATACGATATCCGGCACTTTCAATGGAAAAATCACCTGTAACGGCATTGGCTCCGGCATGAAGTCCCTTCAGTTCGGTCACATAAATACCGTTCTTTACCCTTGCAATCAATTCATCGAAAGAAACACTGCCCGGCTCAATGCCGAAATAATAGGGAGAAATCACCACCGGAGAGGCATATCCGCTCTTCGAGGCATTGGCGGTAGTCTGTTTTCCCATTGCCTTTGCCGTCTCCAAGTCATACAGAAATGTCTGCAAAACACCGTCTTTTATCACGGTTTTGGTCTTTGTCGGAACGCCTTCCGCATCAAACGGAGTTTTCGCCACTAGGTTTTCGGCATAAGGGTCATCTACAAGAGTAATACTGTCCGCCGCAATCTTTTCTCCTTCTTTCCCGGCAAGCAGAGACAAACCGAGTTTCACACTTTTTGCCGAAAAGATTCCCGAAAAAGTATTCAGAAGCACCGACATTTGTTTTCCGCTTATCACAATATCGTAGATACCGCTATCAATTTCCGCGGCTCCCAATTTGGACAACGCCGATGCCACGACCTTATCCGACAGTCCCGTCGCCCCCTTAAAGTTCTTTCCGAATGTGTAATCATAGTCGTCCTCGGAAACCCCGTCTTTGGAAACAACTGCCGATACAACTGCCGAATAAACGGAGGCATCCTTATGAAGGGACAGTCCGTAAGAATTAAACAGGTCGACCGTGATTTGTGAAGCGCCGACCGAACTTTGTGTCCCATCCGAGACATATTGGCTCTGTTCATAGGTTGCCTTCTGTATTTTCAATGCCAAATCGCAGAGTTCTGAAGCCGACGGTATCGGCAACATTTCATTTTGCACTTTCCGATAGGAATCCGCCCCCTCAAAGAGAATCGCTTCTTCCTCCGTCTCGGTATAGCGGGCGTTATTCATCGCGCGGGAAACAAGAAGTCTTAATTCCGCTTCACTGATTTTCTCCGATGACGCATAACCAAAATGACCGTCAACAAGGCATCGAAAACAAATGCCAATTGAAGTTTCGCTGCTGAAAGAACTGATTTCGCTTTTTAATGTCTCTGCCGAAACACTTTTGCTCGTCATATAATATACATCAAAGTGCCGGATTCCCGCCTTTTGAGCGGCATCCTTCAGAATCGTTTTGATTTCGGAAAAATCCATGTTCTTGCCCTCCTTATCTGCCACCCACGGTTATACCGCTGACACGGATGAGCGGCTGTCCCACATCGGTCGGAACCGATCCGCTACACGAGCCGCACATTCCCTGCCCTGTGGCAAGATTCTGTCCTACCATATCAATATCGTGGAGAATTTGCGATCCGTTTCCGATCAGAGAAGCCCCTCGTACCGGTTCACAAATCTCCCCGTTACGAACGATATACCCCTCACTGACGGCAAAATTGAAATCACCGGTCAGCGGATTGACCGAACCGCCTCCCATTTTCTTCGCATAAAGTCCATATTCAATGGAACGGATAATATCTTCGTTTTTGTCCGGTCCGTTATCAATAAACGTATTGGTCATGCGCGAAGTCGGTTCAAAATGATAGTCCTGTCGTCGGCTGTTACCCGTCATCGGCATCCCCATACGGCGGGAACCGAGGCGATCCACCATATATTGTTTGAGAATTCCCTTTTCGATAAGAACATTCCGCTGTGTCGGATGTCCCTCGTCGTCAATATTGACCGATCCCCACGCGCCGGGAATGGTTCCGTCATCAATGGCAGTAACCTTTTCATTGGCAATCTTCTGCCCCAGCTTTCCGCACATCTGCGATGTGCCTGTGCCAACCGCAGTCGCTTCCAAAGAGTGACCACACGCCTCATGAAAAATCACGCCGCCAAAGCCATTTTCGATGGCAACCGTCATATGCCCTGCCGGACAATACGACGCACACAAATTGACCATGGCATGACGGGATGCCTCTATTCCTATATCCTCCGGCTTAAAGAGTTCAAACATTTCAAGTCCCATTCCGCGTCCCGGCGAGCAGGATCCGGATTGGTTTTCTCCCTTGTCGGAAGCAACGGCAGAAATCGCCATTCTTGTCCTTATATGTCGGTCAGACGTGAAAAGCCCTTCGGTATTGGCAATGAGAATCGTTCTGTCAACCGAGGCAAGACTACCCTGTACCTGAGAAATATGCGGATCATAATTCTTGGCAGCAACACAACCGACTCGCAAAAGATCGGTTTTGCGCTTCAAATCGGCTCCGACAGGTTCAATTTGAACCGGATGGATATTGCAGCAAATTCTTTCCTCAAGGCAGATTACCGGAATCGCAATCTCGTCTCCGATAACATCCGCCACTTGCGAGGCACAAGCCAAAAGTCCTGTACGTGTCAGGTCACAAGTAGAGGAGTAAACCGTCCGCGTCCCCTTGAATGCGCGGATTCCGACACCGCTGATTACATTATCGGCAATTTTTTCGATTCTGCCGTCCACAAGTGTCAGATTCTGCGTTCTGGTCAATTCACAGAATATCTCGGCAAAATCCGCCCCGCTTGACATCGCCTTTGCCAAAGCATCTCCCGCTATATTTTTATCCAGCATTTCCGTCATCCTTTCTCTATTATATTCTACAGTGTATTCCGCAAAAATTCGGGTTATTCAATCGTCAACCCGTTCACCGAGAATTGTCCGATACTTCTGATAAAAACTCTCAAAACAATCTGCATCAAGAGCGTCCCGAATTTTTTGTGTAAGATTATTATAGAAATAAATATTATGCGTTACAGCAAGCCGCATTCCGAGTGATTCCTTCGCTTTGAGCAAGTGACGGATATAAGCACGGCTATAATTCCGGCACGCCGGACACCCGCAATTCGGGTCAATCGGTCTTGCATCCCTTGCATATTTCTCGTTCATAATATTCATTTTGCCTTGCCATGTGAAAAGATTTCCGTGGCGCGCGTTACGACTCGGCATAACGCAATCGAAAAAGTCCACACCATAATGAACACCTTCTAATATATTGCACGGAGTTCCCACGCCCATAAGATACCGCGGTTTGTCGACGGGCATAAACGGCTCCACCGCGTCGATAATCCGATACATATCCTCTGTTTCCTCTCCGACCGACAGTCCGCCAATGGCATAACCGTTCAAATCCAGCTCGGCGATCCTTTGCATATGTTCAATACGGAGATCCTCAAAAATACCACCCTGATTGATGCCGAACAACATCTGGTCGCGATTGATCGTATCAGGAAGCGAGTTCAAACGTGCCATTTCCGCCTTGCAACGCGCCAGCCAGCGAGTTGTACGTTCACAGGAATTCTTTACATAATCATACGGCGACGGATTTTCAATACACTCATCAAATGCCATGGCAATTGTGGAGGCAAGATGCGACTGAATCTGCATACTCTCCTCAGGTCCCATGAAAATTCGTTTTCCGTCAATATGCGAAGCAAAAGTAACACCTTCCTCGGTGATTTTGCGCAATCCTGCAAGTGAAAAAACCTGAAATCCACCGCTATCAGTCAAAATCGGACGTTGCCAATTCATAAATTTATGCAGACCGCCCATTTCGTAGATCAGTTTATCTCCCGGACGAACATGGAGGTGATAGGTGTTGGAAAGCTCCACCTGACAATTCAATTCCACCAATTCTTTTGTGGAAACGCCACCCTTAATTGCCGCACAGGTTCCCACATTCATAAATACCGGTGTAGGAATATCCCCGTGAACGGTATGAAGAATCCCTCTTCTAGCTCTTCCGTCCTTTTTCAGAAGTTCAAATGTATTTTTCTTATCCATATTGACTGTGATAAAAGCCCGTAGGCTCATTTCCTTTCAAATTGTTTATCAAGCGAATCCTTCGTCATTTCCACCGCCACCGGTCTGCCGTGCGGGCAAAATGTAATGTCGGGCAATTGCATCATCTTATCCACCAACCATTGGATATGTTCTGCCGGATATTCTCTGCCCGCCTTGATTGCCGCCTTACAGGAAGCCTGATACAGTGCCCTTTCAAACACAAGATTTCGCGAAATTTCAACATTTCCGGTCTCATTGATAATTCGATCGGCAATCACAATAAACATATCACACACCGCATCGGTTTCCACACTACTTGGAATTGCCGTAATCTCAGCAGAATGTTTTTTAGTTTCAAAACGAAATCCTATCTTTTCAATCTCGTCCCGATAGTTTTCAATTGCCGTTATTTCATCGGTCGTAAGCATAACCTCAATGGGAAGCATCAAAAGCTGTGACAACGACTCTTTTTCCGCCATATGAGAACGCAACTCTTCAAAAAGAATCCGTTCATGCGCTGCGTGTTTATCTATAACAATCACACGTTCTCCGCTTTGGACAAAAACATAAGAATGGAATGCTTCTCCGATAATCCGATAGTCCGGGACGGGACGAGGTTCCGTTTCGCGCAGAGCGTTTTTCGGCGACTCCTCACAGAGCCACGTCGTATCGGAAACCAAACTCGGAGATTGAACGACCGATTGGGCAATCGATGACAATGGCAATTCTTCTTTCTCTGTCTGTTCCGTTGTCACAGTGGGAATCTGAGATGCCGGAAAAACCGGAGCTGCGGGTTCCGTCACAGGCGGACAGATTGTCTCGGAAACCGATATTCCCAAGGGCTCCTCTTTTGTCAATTTTTCAACCACATCAGGGCTCTTTTTCACAGATTCCACTGTATTTTGCGGGTGACTGTCAAACGAAATTTTCAGATTCGGATAGTTCTTCCGAATCTCCTCTACAGGCACAAACGCAGAAGAAAGATTTTTTACCGAATTTGACGACTCTCTTCTTTGTTCAAACCGAAAAGGCGGGCGTGTAACATCCTGTTCCAACGCCGAACGAACCGTATAGTAGATTGCGTCAAACACCGGTTTTTCGTTGGAAAATTTGACTTCCAATTTGGCAGGATGCACATTGACATCAACCGCTCTTGGACTGACATGAATGTTCATGATACAGCAAGGATATTTTTCTATCGGTATATACGAACTATATGCCTGTTCCAATGCCGCCGAAGCCGTCTTACTTTTGACATAGCGATTATTGATGAAAAAATTCTGATAGTTTCGGTTGGATTTGAAATTGTCCGAGCGACCGATAAACCCACTCACTTCAACGCCATCTACGTCTGCGGCAATCGGAATCAGCTTCATGGCAAAATCTCTGCCAAAAATCGAATAGATTGCATTCTTCAATTCTCCGTCACCGGTCGTCTCAAATTTCACCGAACCATCCACGATCAGTTTGAAAGCAATATGCGGTTCGGAAAGGGCAACCTTTTCCACAATCACGCTCACTGCCGCCGCCTCCGTTACATCCCGTTTCAGAAATTTCCGACGTGCCGGAACATTTGCAAACAAATCCTCCACGATGACCGTAGTACCCGTAGCGCACGCCCTCTCGGTAAGTGACACAATATTTCCCGCATTGACCTCCAACATAGCCCCGTATTGTGCTTCTGCCGTCTTGGAGATAATCCGCATATTGGAAACCGCTGCAATAGCAGCAAGTGCCTCTCCTCGAAAGCCGAGTGTACCGACCGTTTCCAAATCCTCTGCATTTTTAATTTTACTGGTTGCATGACGGCGGATCGCCACAGGAAGGTCATCCGGCTCCATACCGCACCCGTTATCGCAAACCCGCATAAAAGTCACGCCGCCGTTCTGAATCTCAACTGTCACTCTTGTGGCACCCGAGTCGATCGCATTTTCGAGCAACTCTTTCGCCGCCGATGCCGGACGGTCAACAACCTCACCGGCAGCAATCAGATTTGCCACTGCAAAAGACAAAACATTGATTTTTCCCACAGAATCCACCTCCTCTTTTGCTGTTTTATAATTCGTAAATCAGTTTCAGAGACGTTTTTTCAGATCGTACAAAAAGGTGATTGCCTCAAGCGGCGACAGTGTGTTGATATCGGTTGCCCGAAGCTCCTGCATGATCTGATTCTGAAGAATTTCTTCCACGGAAATCTGGTCTTCCTCCTCGTTCTTCACTTCCTCACGATCGGTTAATGTCAGATTTTTCGCGCTTTTTTCAACCACGGACAGTATTTCTCTTGCCCGCTTTATCACCTCATTCGGAATTCCCGCAAGTTTTGCCACCTCAATACCGTAACTGTCATCTGTTGAGCCACGCACAATCTTTCGGAGAAAAGTAATACTATCTCCCCGTTTTTTCGCAGCAATATTATAATTGACAATTCCCTCAAATTCGCTTTCCAGTGATGTCAATTCGTGATAATGCGTTGCAAACAACGTCTTAGCTCCGATTTTTTTGCCCCATGTATACTCCACTATGGCGCGTGCAATGCTCATGCCATCAAACGTGGAGGTACCACGTCCGACTTCATCATAAATAATCAGGCTGTGGCGGGTTGCGTTTTTCAATATGTATGCGACCTCGTTCATTTCCAACATAAAAGTGGACTGTCCGGATGCGAGATCATCCGAAGCTCCCACACGAGTGAAAATTTTATCCACCACTCCGATCCGTGCATCATCGGCGGGAACAAAAGAGCCGATCTGCGCCATGAGGACAATGAGTGCTACCTGACGCATATAAGTGGACTTTCCTGCCATATTCGGACCGGTAATCAGCATCAATCGATTACGATCGGTATCCAACAAAACATCATTCGGAACGAAATAAGAATCCTTGACAAACTGTTCTACAACAGGATGTCTCCCTTCCTTGATTGAAATGCTGTTTCCGACATCAACCTCCGGACAGACATATTTGTTTTTGGAAGCAACGGTTGCAAGGCTTAAATAAACATCGACCAATGAGACCAGCTCCGCAGAAGAACGGATACGGTCACTGCTTTCGGCAATCTTGGCGCGAATCTGTTGAAACAACTCATATTCCAATGTACAAATCTTGTCCTCGGCACCGAGAATCGTCGCCTCCATATCCTTCAGTTCCTGCGTAATATAACGCTCACAATTGGCAAGTGTCTGTTTCCGTATAAAACGGTCGGGAACCTGATCGTAAAAAGACTTTGTTACCTCGATATAATAACCGAAAACCTTGTTATAGCCGATTTTCAGCGATTTTATTCCCGTCTTTTCCCGCTCTTCCTCCGCAATTTTCTCCACCCATTCCTTTCCGTTGGTCATCACCGTACGAAGATAATCGACATCGTGGTTATATCCTGCCTTGATAAGTCCTCCCTCGCGAAGAATATAAGGAGGATCCTCAGCAATCGAATCCCCGATGAGTTTGCAAATATCCTCCAGCGTGTCAAGGTTTGCGGTAATCTCGGCAAGTGCTTCACATTTACAGTTTGTAAGCAGATTTCTCAATTCCGGCAAAATAGAAATTGTAGAAGCAATGGCACGAAGGTCCTTGGCATTTGAGGTGCCGTAGACCACTTTGGTAATGAGTCTCTCTAAATCCAGCACATTATCCAGAAGTGTGCCGATTTCCTCCCTAAGCATAAAATTTCCGAACAGTTCGGAAACGGCTCCCTGCCTTTTCACAATGTCCTTCACCGAAAGAAGCGGGTGCTCGATCCATTTTCGCAAAAGTCGTGCCCCCGGAGCGGTACGTGTCTTGTCCAGCACCCAAAGAAGCGATCCCTTCTTATCTTTTGAGCGCATTGCCTCCGTCAATTCCAAATTGCGTCTGGTATTGATATCAAGCTCCATATACTGTCCGTCATTATAAACATTCAGATGTTTGATATAAGAAATGTCGCACTTTTGCATCTCCGAAATATACCCCAAAAGTGCGCCCACCGCAGCGACAATCGAAGTTTCGGAAGCAATCGTATCAAAGGTATCGTCGCCGAACTGTTTTCTGACATTTTCTTTTGTCTCCTCCAGCTCGAAGCGATGCGGCTGATTCTCCAAAACCATGGATTTCATACGATCGTTTATATAGTCAGAAAACCACGGCAGTTTTGCCATGGCAACATTGAGAAGGATCTCACACGGCATATATGTACCGAGTTCATTTTTGATCCTTGCCTCCATATTGACATTTTCAAAACGCGTGGCATAAATCTCCGCTGTAGAAATATCGGCAAAGCAGATACCCGTACTGTTCTCTCCGACATAAACCGACGCAATATAGTTATTTTTCTTCTCGGGCAAAAGGTCTGTCTCAATCAGCGTTCCCGGGGTCACAACACGAATGACCTCACGCTTCACAAGCCCCTTGGCAAGTGCCGGATCCTCTGTTTGTTCGCAGATCGCCACACGGTAACCCTTTTCGATCAATCTGCCGATATAAACCTCAGCAGCATGAAAAGGAACGCCGCACATCGGTGCGCGCTCCTCTTCACCGCAATCCTTGCCCGTCAGCGTCAGTTCAAGTACGCGGGACGCGAGAATCGCGTCATCGTAAAACATCTCATAAAAGTCGCCGACCCGGTAAAACAAAAGATAATCTTTATACTGATCCTTGATTTGGAAGTATTGCTCCATCATCGGAGTCATATTTTTTCCCCCACAGTCAATGTCTTTTTTCGGAATTATTGGTGACAGCCGCCACCGCAAGTCGAGCAGTTGTGTGTACAGTTTCCCGGCATCTCTCCGGTTATATGGTACATGATCGTGGAATTGACGGAATTCATCAACTCATTCACTGCTGCCTGTGCCTCGTTCAGCTCCACAAATGCCTCATCCTCGGTTATTTCCTTATACAGCGTGTCAATCCGCGTCTGAATTACATCCACCAGTTGTGTGTCACGTTCGGGCTTAACCATTTCGTTTTCCAATGCCTTCTGCTGTACCTCATATTCGACAAGCCGTCTGCCGAGATCGGGGGATTTCTCATATGCCTTTTTGGCACTTTCCAATCTTTTCAGACGTTCATCTTCCTTCAGCGTCTTACCGAGAAGTTCTGCAATTTCAAATATTTCCATTTCTATTTCCTCATTTCTCTTTTGTTCCGTAAAAAGCAAATGCTTCGGCTCGATCGATTCTGACCCCAATAAATTTCCCTGTGTCGGAATCCTCTCCCTCAAAAAAGACAATTTTCCCGCCCTCTGTTCTTCCGCTGTACACATTCGGATTTGTCTTACTCACACCGTCACACAAAACCTTAACTGTTTTTCCGACAAACGGAAGATTATTTTCCAGGGAAATCGCGTTTTGAACATCCAAAAGGCGTTCAAATCGTTCTTTCTGAATTTCCGGCGGAACCGGATCCGGCATCTCTGCCGCCGGGGTACCCTTTCGCGGTGAATAGATGAAAGAATAAATACTGTCAAAACGAACACGACGCAAGAGGTCAAGCGTTGCTGCAAAATCCTCTTCTGTCTCACCGGGAAATCCCACGATAATATCCGTTGTAAGAGCGACATCCGGCATTTTTTTGCGCATATAATCGACAACATCGAGATAGTGCGCTCTATCATAATGACGGTTCATTTTTTTCAGGATGCGATCACTTCCCGATTGCACCGGCAAATGAAAGTGACGTGCAATATGCGGTTTTTCCGCCATCACATCTATGAGCTTATGCGAAGCATCCTTCGGATGACTTGTCATAAAATTGAGTCGATAGTCGCCTTCAATCATCGAAAGTTCTGCCAAAAGATCGGCAAAATCACATCCGTCCCCAAACTCTTTCCCGTAAGAATTCACATTCTGTCCAAGAAGCGTAATATCTTTATACCCATTTCTGACAAGCTCTTCAACCTCATCGTATATGGCTTGCTTTTCGCGACTCCGCTCCCTGCCCCGTACGTACGGAACAATACAATACGAGCAAAAATTGTTACACCCGTACATGATCGAAACCCACGCACGATAGCGGCTTTCGCGTTCGACGGGGATTCCCTCGACCACAGTATACTCGGTTTCTTCGCGACAATACAATCGCTTGCCCTTTTCCATTTTTTCGCACAAAAGTTGCGGCAATCGATGAAGCGATGAGGTTCCGAACACAAAATCCACATAAGGATACCGAAATTTAATGTCATTCACACGATGTTCCTGCGTCACCATACACCCGCAGACACCAATGATGAGCTCGGGATTCTTCGCTTTGAGATGTTTATACTGCCCAATCGTAGACAAAGCCTTCTGTTCCGCATGCTCACGAATGGCACAGGTATTCACAAGAATCAGATCGGCTTTATCGGCATCTGTCGTCAGTTCATATCCCATTGCCTCGGAAAGTCCCATCAGTTTTTCACTATCAGCTTCGTTTTGCTGACAGCCGAAGGTCAGTACATACGCAGCCTTCCTTCTGCCACTTTGCTTGGCGCAGGCATCATTCTGCTCACGTACCTTATCAATAAATTCCCTTTGACCTTTCAAGTCGCCCGGAGTTTTCAGATTCATTCGTCAAAATCTTCCTTCAATATTATGTTATCAGTATATTATACTATATTGCGACAGGAAAGTCAAGAGTCCGATCCCTTCTCACAGGGAATTTCCGGTTTCAATACTGATATGATGGAATATATCAAGAAGTCGGTCCACATCGCAATGTTCCTTCTCCTCGCCCGAAAGATCCAAAATAACCTTTCCCTCGTGCATCATCACAATTCTCGTTCCGTACCGGACAGCATAGCGAAGATTATGGGTAACCATCAGCGAGGTTATTCCATTTTCTCTCACAAACTTATCGGTAAGCCCCATAATGACATCGGAAGATTTAGGATCCAGTGCCGCCGTATGCTCGTCAAGAATCAACAGGTCTATATGCGTCATATTGGCAATCACAAGAGCCAAGGCCTGTCGCTGTCCACCCGACAACGCCCCGACTTTAACATTCATGCGGTTTTCCAACCCCATCTCACATGATGTCAGAAGTTCCCTGTACGCATCGATTCTTTTTTTGTTGACACAAAATCCGAGACCAAACGGTTTGCCCTTATTATCCGCAAGTGCCATATTCTCGATAATGGTCAGATCGGAGCAGGTTCCCGCCTTCGGATCCTGAAAAACACGTCCGATATAAGCAGCTCGTTTATGTTCGCTTATGTGACTGATGTCTTTTCCACGATAGAGAATCCGTCCCGCATCCTGTCTGTCATTTCCGCATAACAAATTGAGCATGGTGGTCTTTCCGCTTCCGTTGGAACCGATAATACAGACAAACTCCCCTTCTTTCACACAAAAGTTGAAATTGTCAAACAGCACCGTCTCATCCGGAGTTCCGATGTTAAAAGTCTTTCTGATATTTTGAAATTCAATCACAGTACCGCACCTCTCTTTCGACGATCTGCGTGCCGACTGAACACCAGTGCAATCGTGAACAACACTGCCATAATGATCTTATTATACGCCGACGGTACACCGAGTGCTGTTGCCACGGCAAGGCAAAGCTGATATATTACCGAACCGAGAATTACCTTAGTTGTCGGCTTCATGAATTTTACACGTCCGAACACAGACATACCAATAATCACCGCGGCAAGTCCGATCACTACCATACCGGCACCCATAGTCTGCGTTGCATTTTGGCGGCTCTGGACAATCAAAGAACCTGCCAATCCCGCAAATCCGTTTCCAATCACCAACCCGAGAATTTTGGAATTACCCGGATCCTTGGCAAGCATGGAGCTGAAGCGTTCATTATTTCCGGTTGCAATCAAAAGCATTCCGCTCTTGGTTTTGAGGTAAAAATCCACTAACAGTTTAACAATTACAACCACGACCAAAAACATTACAACCTTACGAATGTTTTCGGGAAGAAAACGCGGAAAAATAGTATTCCGACAAGAGATCGTCGACATTCCTCCGATTCCGCTGAAATTGCCACCCGTTCCGACCATCGACGCCACCAGATTGATACTGATAAGCCCCGTCGAAACCAGAATTCCGCACAAAAGTGCACGGATTTTCAGTTTCACGTGTAAAAGTCCCGTGACACAACCACCGAGGCATCCCGCTAAAAAAGCCGCAAGCATGGAAAGCCACGGATTCAGACCCGCACTCGCCAAAATAGCATAGCAGACACCTCCCGTTACCACGGTTCCCTCAACTGTAAGATCGGGAAAGTCAAGAACTGTGTAGGTTATATAATATCCAATTGCCAGAAGGCTGTACATCAGCCCGTCCGACAGGCAAACCAGCAGAAGATCGAAAAGATGACTCATCGGAAATTCCCTCTCATAAAATTTCAGTGATTGGTTGTAACAAATTCGGCATTTTGAAAGTTTTCGGGAATCTTCATCCCCAACGCAGAAACCACATCGGTATTAATGACGGGGGTTGCATCAGAAATCGTACGAACAGCAATCGTACCGGGAGCTGTTCCTTTCATGACCTTAAGCCCCATTTCACCCGTCACCTTTCCGAGAGCAACATAATCAATGGAAACTGATGCAAGGCAACCATTTTTTACCTGTTCAACCTCGGAGCCGTAAACCGGAATAGACGCACGCCCTGCCGCCTCCAAAACAACAGAAAGGTTTTCCACAACGTTATTATCCGTAAAGTTATTGAAGCAATCCACACGGGATGCAAGGTCGGCAGCGGCTGTGGGAATATCCGAAGCGTTCTGAACACCGGATGCTTCAATCACAAGATTGCGCGCCTTGGCAAGCTCTCTCATTCTGGCAAGGTTGGAGATGGAATTCGCCTCGCTTGTGGTATACAAAACACCGATCGTCTTGACATCCGGTTGCATTGCCTGAATCAAGTCCAACTGAGCAGCAAGATCAAGCACATCGGATGTGCCGGTAGCGTTATAGTAAGGATTCTCATTTGTTTTGACAATGTTGGCGGCAAGCGGGTCGCTGACCGCACAGAAAATCACGGGAATCGACTCGGTGGCAGCGAAGGCAACCATTGCGGCAGGCGTAGCAACCGCAAAAATGATGTCATATTTTTTGGCAACCATTTGCGCAGCATAGCTCTCACAATCGGAATCAGCAGATGCACTTGAACCAATCTGAACATCAATGTCAAGTTTGGAAGCAAAATCGGATGCCTCCAGTGCCTCACGGATTCCCGCGGTGCAATTGTCCAGAGACGGATGCGGCATATACTGAATAATACCGACTTTGACAGAATCTTTCGCGGAAAGATCTACTGCTTTCCCTGCCGGTCTTTCATCTGAGCAGGACGAAAAAGCAAATGCAGACAGAACAAGCATAAAAGCCAACACAAGTGTTACAATTTTTTTCATGATACGTTTTCTCCTTCAATTATTATGGAAATTATTATGGAATCACACAATCGCAATATACGGTTACGGATACATTCCGTACCGGACGGTTATCGGCGTCGCCATCGCCATCGTTCTTTCATCAACATCATTTACCTCCGAAATAAACAAAAAAGCCTTGTCCCCTACAGAAAGGGACAAGACTGAAGTCCTGCGGTACCACCCAATTTGGTGCAAAACACCCACTTTTCATTGCACACCATATGCAACTCGCTCTGATAACGGATGCGATCTCCGTCGGCTACTACTCACGCAACTCGCTTTCGGCCGCCCTCATGAGTCCATTCGCCGATATCTATGTGTTGTCTCACACCAACGACAACTCTCTGAAAGCATATCTTATCGGTTACTATTCTCAATCTTCGGTTTTAAGATATGCGAATTATATCACACTCTAGCCGGCTTGTCAAGTACTTTTTCTTCTTTTTTTCGATTTTTTTATGCCGGACGGATATTTTTGCTTCAATAACTTGACAAATAAGCAAAAATACGCTATAATATTTCATACTGTGTATTTTATGCCCATTTTACCGATCGGAGACTGCATTATGCGAATGATAAACGATCTCAAAGGAGCCAAAACCGCAAAGTGTATTCACGACCTGCGTCATCTTGTGAAGTCCAGTGCCGAATGTTTCGGTGACAGGGCTTTTTATCTGTACAAAGATGGTGCCCAGTTCACGGAATACAGCTTTAACAAGCTCCTCGGGGACATGAACTGTATCGGCACGGCTTTTTCGATACTCGGAGTTCTTGGTTCTGTTGTCGCTGTGTGCGGAGACACTCATCCGCTTTATACCGCCTCCTATCTTGCCACCGTTAACGGCGGTGGCTGTATTGTTCCGATAGACAAGGAACTTTCCGATGACGCAATTGCTGATTTTTTGGAATTCAGCAAAGCGGAGGTTTTTATCTACACCTCGGCAAAAAACGAAACGGTTCGTACTCTTACCGAAAAACTGTCGAAGATCCGGTATTTTATTGCAATTCAACCGGATCCCAAAGCCGAACCAAACGATCGTTTTCTGTCTATGAAGGATATGATTGCTCTTGGTCAAAAAGCACTCACCGAAGGGGACACTTCCTATCTTGATGTTAAACTTGACATGGAAAAAGTTTGCTCTTTGATTTTCACTTCAGGCACTACCGGCACCAGCAAGGGTGTCATGCTCTCACAAAAAAATCTGACCGCAGCCATCAACGCCTCATGTCTTTCTACCCCATATGATGACCAGAACGTGTTTCTATCCGTTCTTCCTCCGCACCACACTTATGAAATGACGACTTGTCATCTGTCCACGCTGAATATCGGCGCTACTGTCGTTTTGAATGACAGTCTTAAGCATCTTATGAAAAACCTTGCCAAATTCAAACCGAATGCCCTTCTGTTGGTTCCGCTTTTTGTCGAAACCATGCACAAGAAAATTTGGGACGAAGCAAAAAAGAAAGGAAAAATCCGGTTACTCCGCGCCAGTATGAAAGCCTGCAATATTCTTCTGTCCGTCGGTGTCGATATGCGGAAAACATTTTTCTCGGATATTACCAAAGCCTTTGGCGGCAATCTCAAGAGTATTGTGTGCGGCGGTGCGCCGCTCTCCCCTGATCTTATCAGTGACTTTTACACCTTTGGCATCACCATTTTGGAAGGTTACGGCATTACCGAGTGCGCTCCGCTTGTGGCGGTCAATCGTGCCGGTGAAGTGCGTCTTCACTCTGTGGGGACTCCCGTAATGGGATGCACGGTAAAAATCGACAAGGCAAACGCAACCGATGAATTCGGTGAAATCCTTGTCAAGGGCGACAATGTGATGCTGGGTTATTACGAAAATCCGGAAGCAACTGCGGAAGTCTTTACCCCGGACGGTTGGTTCCGCACCGGAGACCTCGGGTATTTGGATGATGATGGCTATATTTTCATTACAGGCAGAAAGAAAAACGTCATTATTCTCAGTAACGGCAAAAACGTTTTTCCCGAAGAGCTGGAAGAATATCTGGCCGGTGTTCCCGAAATTCTTGAATCGGTCGTACTCACCCGTCAAAACGAGCAGGGGGAAGAAACCATTACGGCAATTTTGGTTCCGAACAAAGAACTTCTTGCCGACAAAACCGATGATGAAATTTACGCATTCCTGAAAGATGCTGTAAATCATATAAACCAAAAGCTGCCCTCTTTTAAGCAGATGCGAAAAATCGAAATACGGAATGAACCGTTTGAACGCACCACATCGAAAAAGATACAGCGATTCAAAGTCAAGTAATTTCTTTTTGGAGGATTGAATCTATGTTTGAAAAATTGAAACAGCTTCTCGTTGATGAATTATCCATTGACGAAAAGGACATTACCCTTGAGGCTGAACTTGCCGGTGATCTCGGAATCAATTCCATTGAGCTTGCCGATCTTGTTATGCTTTGTGAGGACAAATTCGGCATTGAAATCAAAGATGATGATATTCACAAGTTCGTCACGGTTGGCGACGTTGTAACGTATCTGGAAAGTCTTTGATGTCAAACATAAGGGGTGTCGTGTGCGAAAGCACGACACCCCTGAAATCGTTTTCAGCGGCTACCGTCCGCCGCCGATTCCGAGGGACAGTCACATTTGTGACTGTCCCTTTATTTTGTTAACATTCTGGCAATCAAGGTTCGTTTCACCTTCATGGCTCCCTCTCGACAAAATTCCTGACAGCAAAAACAACGAATGCACTTTTGACGATCAATCGCAGGCTTCCCCTCTTTCATGGTAATCGCCTTTGCCGGACAGATTTTTGCACACAACGTACATCCGACACACTCCGATTTTTTCACTGCAGGCTTTGAACGAAGGGCTGCGCCTTTCAGAAATTGAACCGCCTTTCCGAAAAATTTTTGCGAGTCCTTTTGAAATTCAATGCTTCCGCGTGCGGGAATATTTTGATAGTCGGAAATTAAAAACGCCTGTGGATTGCCGTCAACCGACAATTCCGATGCCGTTTCGGGAATCAAGCCCCGTTCGTATGCCGCTTCCAATGTCGGCACGTCCGCTTTCGTCAGACCGATAAGCGATGCTGCCAAAAGATCGAGTTTATGCGGAGATTGTGAAGCGAGAACCGCACCGATTTTTCGTGGTGTTCCCATTGTCGGACCGTTTCCCTCCATTCCGACAACCGCATCGCAAATGCAAAGCCGAATTTTGAAGAAAGAATCCAGGTCCACGATCATACGGGCAAAATCAGCGTGATTCGGGAAACGATAATGATACTCCGGCTTCATAATCCCGGGAATTGTACCGAACATATTCTTTGCGGCAGCCGACATTCCCATCATGCCGTGTGTTTTGAGTTTACAGAAGTCGATCACCGCATCCGCTTTTTCAAGATAAGCCGTGTAAGTAAACTGATGAAGAACCTTTCCCTCCGGATACATTGCATTGATTTGGGAAAAGTCATCGTTAAGTTTGGCACCTGCCGCCTCTACTTCCTTCATGCCCGTCACCTTGTATATGTGATTCACGTAGGAAGAGGTATAAAGTCCGCCCGGACTGTCTCCCACAACCACCTCGGCTCCCCGCTCAATCAACATCTTCACAAGTTCCGCAAGCATCACGGGATGTGTGGTCGCGGCTGCGTCCGGGGGCATGGCGGATACAAGGTTGGTCTTGATTACCACCTTCATTCCCGCCTTTACAAAATCCAATCCGCCGATCGCTCCGATTGCCGTCTCCAGTGCCTCCCGTACCGCTCCGTGATCGTAGCTTTCGCATTTTACAATTGAAACATCTTTCATTCCGTTTTATCCAATCTTATAAGGAATATTATCTGCGGTAAAGCCAAATTCACATTTGGTCAGATACCATGTCTTGCCCATATCCGCACTCCCCTGATAGAAAAGATATGCTCTGCCATCATCATCGCGAAACGCATATGGGTGTCCCGATTCACTGCTGTTCCAATCACCTTCCGCCCCGCATGGAATAAACGGCTCTTCTACAAACAGTTTTCGGAAGAAAACACCGTCATCCGAAACCGCGCACCCAATCTGTTGCGGTGTACAGTTATAAGAGCCTCCGTAAAACAAAAACACCTTTCCGTTATTCACGATCGTGGCGGGGGCTTCGATGCACGCTCCCTCCCAAAGCAGTTCGGGAGCAACCAATGCCTGCTTTTCCATCTGTGTCCATGTATCCTTGGAAAAATCCGAATCAATCGGTGCCCATGCACCGCCGACTTTTTGAATTTTCATTTCATGGTCGCGTGTTGCAAAATACAACAGAAGCCTGTCGCCAAACACACATACATCAGCATCAATTGCTCTCCCCGAACACCAATCGGCGGTGGGAGAAAAAATCGGATTTGTCGGATCCTTCACAAAATTCACACCGTCACGTGAGGTGGCGTGACAAAGTTTGTCATTCCGTCCGTGACCGTATGTCTGATAAAACAAATGTACCGTGTTCCCAAGTACAATTGCAGCCGGTGCACCGATTCCACGATTTTCATATGCTTCTGTAAGCGGCACATCGGGAAGTTCTCGCCAGTTTTCCATATCTTCCGACACAGCAATGCCGACACCGATTCTCTTATCATCATAAAGAACTGTATAGTACAAATAATATTTTCCGTCAAATCGGATTACGGCGGGATCCTTGGCAAATTGATTGCGACTATTGGTAAACAACATAACACTTCTCCTTTTTGTAATTTACTGATGGTTGGTTTTGAAAGCACGCTCTATCGTGCGTCTGGCATCGTTTCGTGCCATGTCGTCACGTTTATCATAAAGTTTTTTTCCGCGGCATAAGCCGATCTCCATCTTGATTCTGGCTCCGGAAAAATACAACGAAAGCGGCACAAGCGTATACCCCTTTTGTGAAATCACCCCATGCAATTTGAGAATTTCTTTTTTGTGCATAAGCAATTTCTTATCCCGCATCGGTTCATGGTTATAAATATTTCCATGGTCGTACGGACTGATATGGAACCCAACGGCATAAATCTCACCGTTCCGGATCTCACAGTACGAGTCCTTCAGATTTACGGTTCCGGCACGGATACTCTTCACCTCGGTTCCGCATAAAGCAATCCCCGTCTCATATTTTTCGTCCACAAAATAGTCGTGATAAGCCTTCCTATTCTGTGCAATCATTTTACTCTGCGTCTTTTTCTCCGCCATTTTTCATTCCTTCAGACTTTCTTTTCGTAAGCAACCCGCTTCTGCCCGCCGGCAAGATAAATCGTACCGCAATGCGTAAAGCCATTTTTCTCAAGCATTCGTCTCATGGGAATATTTCCCTCATGAGTATCGATACGGACACTTTCAAAACCGTTTTTGGCGGCTTCCGACGCAACATAGCGAAGGGTTTCGGAACCGATTCCGTGTCTTACCGCCTTCCCATTGACCGCAATGCGGTGAACCGCGACATAACGCCCGGCTGTAAGCCACTTTCCGTCATATATTTTATCATACGTCGGTTCGCCATCGGTAATCATAGCAAAAACCGAAAAAATCTCATCCTTCTCCGTACCAAGATAAAAACGTCCGCGTTTCACATCATCAATGATAACGTCACGCGACGGATAACCATACTGCCACTGGTCAATCCCGAGCTTTTCAATCCTTGCCCGAGCATCCGAAATGATTTGCATAACGGCATCAATATCCTTTTTCTCGGCTTTTCTGAAATTCATAACAACCTCCGTTTATTTTTCTTTCGCACAGAGAGAACAGCATTGCTTCTTTCCGCAAGAGACCGCATCCTCTTCTGAGCCATAAATCAGTTCCGCGTCGTCGGGAAGATAGCGGCAATTGGTGTTTGTATGATAGACCGATCCCGACTTTGTCCAATAAACGCGATCTTCCGGGGCACAGACAATACCGTCTTTCCACGGTCTCATCCTGTGTGTTTGGCTTGTTTCTGCTTCCTCTTTC
Organism: uncultured Eubacteriales bacterium; assembly: GCA_934489945.1. GTDB lineage: Bacteria > Bacillota > Clostridia > Oscillospirales > CAG-272 > RGIG8775. The sequence continues at coordinate 1,594 of CAKSSY010000006.1, read as the reverse complement.
CCGGAAAGGCCGCTTTGAATATGCTCCAGAATCTCCGAATCCGAAAGTCTTCTTCCCTGATATTCTACGGTCTGCTGACCTTCGGAACAGGAACTCAGCAGCAAAACAAGAAGCAAAAGACCAACCAGCTTTCTTTTCATGTTGATAACAACCTCTCAAACTGCGAGGTCCGTGCCTCGGCAAACAACTTCGCACTTCTTCGATTTTCAAGTCTCCGGCAACACTCTTCAAGGTTGCCAAAAACGTAATACAACACCGTCCCGGGAACGGTTTCGTCACTTCGGAGAATATCATTCAGGCAATTTGCCGCCATTTCATATTCTCCGTGATTCATATATTGCAATGCCTTAATATGCTTTGCAAGAAGCATATCTCTGTCAGTCGTCCGCTCCAAATAACAGTTAATCATTCCGTCATCCTGTTGTCCAACCGCCTCAAGTGCCATAAGATACTGACAAAATTCATCCTCAAACGGAATATATCCCCTTAAATTCCATTCCTCGTCATACGCATTTTCGGAGGCAAACGAAGGAGACAGCTCTTCCAAATAGCGAAAATACAACTTCACCGATAGTTTAATATGTCCGGTATAATATTCCGTATCGGCAGCATAAAGAACGGCATCATCGAAAAGTTCGCAGGCATTCCGCACGCGGTCGGCAAAAAATTCCTCCTTTGCCGCTCCAAGCGAACATTCCGCCGCCAACAGGCTCAATTCATCGTCAGCTCCCGCATCCGCAATCAATCTTTTGCAAAGATCCAGACAAATCCGAAAATTCTGTTTTTTGAACGCAAGACGAATCTCAGACATCTTGTCCGCTTTCAGAAAGAACGCAGTTTCCTCCTCGTCTGCCAGAAGAAAGCCCGGCGAAACTTTTAATTTTTCGGCAAGATACATCAGTGTCTGAAGAGACGGAACCGCACGATCTTTTTCAATAAGACTGAGCATATTTCGGGTGATCTTTTCGCCCGCCAATTCCGATTGTGTCAGAAATTTTTCCGACCGCATTTTTTTGATCTTTTCACCGATTGTCATTTTCCGCTCCGATCAAAAACATCACCGCCGTGAGAATCTATACCAACAATCAAAGGAAAATCCTCAATTGTCATTTTCTTAAGCGATTCGCACCCAAGTTCTTCAAATGCCACAATCTCACAGGATTTGATACAACTTGCATAAAGTGCCCCAGCTCCGCCTATGGCGCAAAAGTAGACACCGCCGTTTCTCTCAATTGCCTTCTTCACTTCCGTGCTTCTCTCGCCTTTTCCAATCATTCCGCAAAGTCCCCTTTCAAGAAGCATGGGAGTGTTCCTGTCCATTCGGGACGAGGTAGTAGGACCGCAAGAGCCGACAGCAAGTCCGTTTTTAGCCGGCGTCGGTCCGGCATAGTAAATCACAGCTCCGTGCAAGTCAATCGGCAACGTTTTTTTCTCGGCAATCAGCGTGGCAAATTTTTTATGAACCGCATCGCGTGCTGTATATACAGTGCCGGATAACAAAACTTCATCTCCTGCCCTCAATGTCCCGGCACGCTCTCTGATTTCCGATGTATTCATTTTTATCATGTCATACGCTCCTTCGATCCCTTAATGG
>CAKSSY010000005.1 GCA_934489945.1 uncultured Eubacteriales bacterium | reverse complement strand
AGTCTGTTTTGCTTTCCGCTTCTTTCCGTAAACATTGCTCTTCCTCCATACTCCTTTTTACTCCTGTATTCTACCACTCTTGCCACTTCTTGTAAAGACGACAAAAGGGTCAGAACTCTCGTCCTGATCCCTTTGTCAGTGATCTGAGGGGGATCCCCCCTTTTTTATTCTACGGAAAGTTTGGCTTTGTCAAAGCGGAAGGTGAAATAGGTCACCAGTGTGAGAACACAGCACAGCATCCAACCGACCGGATAACTCATGGCGACGGGAATCAGATCGTTGGAAATATAGTTTGTCATGAAAAAAAGATAAATCTGACGGAACAATACAAACGCCACAAGCATATTGATCATGGGAGCGCGGCTGTTTCCCGCACCGCGCAAAGCGCCCGAAAAGACCTGATTGACACAACTGAACAGATAGAACGGTGTTATGACACGCAAAAGTGTAGTGGCGTACTCTACAACCAGTGTGTCCGTGTTGAAAATACGGGCAAAGGTCGGGGCGAAGATCATGACGGGAAGCATGACACAAATCGTTACTGCGGTTGCCATGCCATAGGCAATCAGCGTGCCGCGTTTCGCTCGGGGAATATCTCCCTTGCCGAGATTTTGTCCCACAAAGGTCGTACTGGCAAGTGCCAGCGATTGAATGGGAAGGAAAATAAACTGATCGAGTTTGGAGTAGGTTGTCCAACCGCCGAGATGTTCCTTTTGAAATTGAATCGGATGGATATTGCCGATATAGGACTGCACAAACACATTGGAGAAGGACGTGATGGCGAGCTGGAGTGCCGTGGGAATTCCGATGCGGACAATCTTGCCGAGCATGACAAAGTCGGGCTTCAGATCGCTCAGGATAAGGCGGACACAAGATTTTGCGCGAAACAGGACGATCAGGGTGAGGATGGCGGAAACGCCCTGAGAGATCACGGTTGCGAGAGCCACTCCTGCCACGCCCATATGGAAGCGTATGACAAACAGAAGGTCAAGGACGATATTGAGAACCGCGGAAACGGCAAGAAAATAAAAAGGACGTTCGGAATCGCCGACGGCACGCAGAATACCGGCTCCCATATTATAGAGGAGCAGACCGACCACGCCGGCGAAGTAAATGATCAGATAGGTTTGAGCGTGCGGCAGAATTTCGCTTTCGTCTACCTTGGACTGGAGCATCAGGCGCAGGATGGCAGGTGTTGTCGCAATTCCGATGATAGTGAACAGAACGACCAGAACCAATGTCATCAGCATGGAGGTATGTACGGCATCGTGAACCTTCTTTTCGTCTTTTGCACCGTAATATTGGGATATGACAACGCCGGCACCGCTGGAAAGTCCCATAAAAAAGCCGATGAGGATATTGATGATCGGTCCCACACTGCCGACGGCAGCATATTCCGCCCCGAGGCCCCATCTGCCGATTACCCATGTATCGACCATATTATAAAGTTGCTGAAACAGATTGCCGACGAACAGCGGAAGGGCAAACCGTACAAGGTTTAGCGCAATATTGCCCTCGGTCATATCGACATCGTGCCGTTTTCCGGCAAACAAATGCAGATTCAGATGCAATTTTTCACTCATCCTCTCAAAAAAATCATATGTATTGTAGCACAAAAAACGGTTTTCGGCAAGCGTTTTTTCTTTTTTTCCTTCTTTATGAAGTTTTTTTGAAAAAACTCTTGCAATATGTTGAAAAAAGTGGTATAATGCCGCTATCAAAAAAACAATAGTGCTAATGGAAGCATGCAGGAAAGGGCGAAAGCCGCCGAAGGAGTAACACTCTCAGGTGTCGTAAGACGAGACTGTATGTCGATAGCGCTCCGGAGAAGTCCAGTAAATGGATGCCGAAGGTGCAAGGCGGTTTTCCGCTTAATCTCTCAGGCAAAAGGACGGAGTTGAACTCGGGAAAAATCAAGCGTTTTTTCCGTGTTTCGCTGTTTCTTCCGGAGCCAAACCTTGTTTGGCTCTTTTTGTTTTTGAAAAAACAGTTTTGGGAAGAAGGTATAGTATTTCATGAACGTTTTTGACAAGATCGCGTCGGTTAACGACGTAATCAACAACTTTGTATGGGTCACACTGGGTCTGGTGCTTCTTTTGGGTACGGGAATTCTTATGACCTGTCTGACAAAGTTCTTTCAGGTGACACATTTCGGTCTGTGGATGAAAAACACGATCGGAAAAATCTTCCACAAGGATGTTGTTTCGCACAGCAAGGAACGCGCCTCCATTTCGCAGTTCCAGGCTCTTTGTACAGCTCTTGCCGCTACGATCGGTGTCGGCAACATCGCGGGCGTTGCCGCTGCCATTACTTTGGGCGGTGCGGGTTCGGTTTTCTGGATGTGGGTTGCCGCTTTCTTCGGAATGATGACGAATTATTCCGAAAACGTGCTTGGCATTTATTATCGCCGCAAGAACAGTGACGGCGAGTGGTCGGGCGGTGCGATGTACTATTTGCAGGACGGTCTCGGATCCCGCAAGCACTGTAAAAAACTCGGCAGAATTCTCGGCATTGTGTTCTCCTGCTTTACTGTGATCGCCTCTTTCGGTATCGGCAACATCGGGCAGGTCAACAACATTGTTTCCAATATCGAAAAGGCGTTTCCGATTCCGTCGCTCAGCAATCACAAGTTGTTTGCTTATGAGGATTCCGCATCGCTTTACGCCTTGCTCATCGGTTGCGGACTTGTCATCCTCGGCGCGCTGATTATTCTCGGCGGTCTTAAGCGCATTGCCGCTTTTGCCGAGAAGGTCGTACCGTTTATGGTTATTTTGTACATGCTCGGCTCCTTTGTTATTATCATTGTCAATGCCAAGCAGATTCTTCCGGCGTTCGGTGCTATTTTCGGCAACGCCTTTTCCAACAAGGCAATCGGTGCCGGCATCGTCGGCGTGTTTATCAAGAAGATCGTGACATGGGGCTTTAAGCGCGGCGTTTTCTCGAACGAGGCGGGTCTCGGTTCCTCGGTCATGGTTCACTCCAACTCCAATACGGTGGAGCCTGTCAAGCAGGGAATGTGGGGTATTTTTGAGGTGTTTATGGACACCATCGTCGTTTGTTCGATTACGGCACTTGTGATTCTGACTTCGGGTGTTGTCGACCTCTCCGCAGGCGGTTATACCGGTGTCAAGGGCGGCGAAATCCTTGTAGCGCAGGCTTTCAACAGCGTGTTCAGCTTCGGCAATATCGGTCAGAAGTTCATTGCCGTGGTGGTGTTGCTGTTTGCCTTTACCACCGTTCTCGGTTGGTCTCATTACGGTACCAAGGCGTGGGAATATCTGTTCGGCACCAAGGCGACGATCGGCTACAAGATTTTCTTTGTGTTGATGATTGTTTCCGGTTCGGTGTTGACCTCTTCTTTGGCATGGGATATTTCCGACACCTTCAACGGTCTTATGATGATTCCCAACCTGATTGGTGTGTTGTCGCTTTCGGGGCTGGTTGTGAAAATCACGAAGAACTATCTTGACCGCTATGTGAGAAAAAAGAACGTTGAACCGATGCTTTCGGCGTTTCCCGATATTCAGGAGGAACAGAAGGCGAAGCTGGTCAACGACAGAGAGGAAGACTGACTTTCTGACAGAATTCATTGCAGTGCCAAGAAACGCAAAAGAGTTTCTTGGCACCGCAATTTTACTGCCAAAGAGAGTGATCGCCTGCAAATGTCGGAATTATCGGTCGGCATTTTTGAGGGGCTGTTAAAAACATCGTGTTTTTAACAGCCCCATTTTGTTATAATTCATTGCGGAGCAGGTCCTCATAGCTTTCCCGACGGACGATCAGTTTATCGTTGCCGTCACGGAGCATGACCATTGCGGGACGGGGAATCCGGTTGTAATTGGATGCCATGGCATAGTTGTATGCGCCTGTGGTGAGTACCGCCAAAGTATCTCCGCGCCGGGGTTTCGGCAGGGGAACCCCCTCCTGAATGAGGTCGCCGCTTTCACAGCAACGTCCCGCTACCGTGCAGACCGTGTCCTTTTTGTCGTTCATACGGTTAGCGAGTTCAACGGTATAGGGAGACTGATAGAGGGCATAGCGGGGATTGTCGGTCATGCCGCCGTCGATCGAGACATAATTGCGGAAGCCGGGGATGGTTTTCAATGTGCCGACGGTATAAAGGGTCAGCCCGGCATCGGCAACGATACTGCGTCCCGGTTCCATTCGCACGCTCGGCATGGAAACTCCCTGTTTCTCACATTCCGCACGCATATGTGCGGCAATCTTGGCAATGTTCTCCGCATAATCAATATGCGGATGCGACTCCAGATAGCGCACCCCCATACCGCCACCGAGATTCAGCTCGCCTGCTGTGTAGCCGAGTTCTTGTTTCATGGTGCCGATAAAGTCGATCATAATATCGGCGGCATCGGTGAAGGGCGAAGTCTCAAAAATCTGAGATCCGATATGGCAATGGAAGCCGCGCAGGTCAATGTGTTTTTGCGACAGGGCAAGGCGAACCAATTCTTTTGCCTGTCCGGTTTCGATGGCAACACCGAATTTCGAGTCGACCTTTCCCGTATTGATTGCCTTATGTGTATGCGGGTCAATACCGGGAGTGACGCGAATGAGGATTTTCTGCACGGTTTCTCTCTTTTCGGCTTCCCGTTCAATGGCAAACAGTTCTTCCTCGTTGTCGCAGACGAAGTATCCAACGCCACGATCCATGGCGAACGCGATATCGGCATCGGTTTTATTGTTGCCGTGGAAATAGGCTTTTTCCATTGGAAACCCCTCAGCGGCGGCAGTGAAGATTTCTCCGCCCGAGACCAGATCGATTCCCATTTCTTCCTCGCGCATGACGCGGTAAATATCCTTGACGCAAAGTGCTTTTCCCGCAAAGAGCGGCAGGGCATCGGCTCCGAATTCACGCGTCATGGCGCGCCGATAGAGGCGGCATTTTTCGCGGATTTTATCTTCATCCAGAAGATACAGCGGGGTGCCGTATTCCGCGGCAAGTTCGACGGTGTCTCTGCCGGCAAAAGTCAGGTGTCCTTTTTCGTTTACGGAAAGATTGTTACAGATCATATCGGACTCCTTTCCCCTCAAAGCCCGTGGCGAAGCCGTTCAATTGCTTCGGCGGTGGCTTCATGGCTGCCGAACGATGTCAGGCGGAAGTAGCCCTCTCCTTCTTTGCCGAAACCGGCTCCCGGGGTGCCGACGATGCCGAACGTAGTGAGAAGATAGTCAAAAAAGCTCCACGAATCCATACCGTTCGGACATTTGAGCCAAATGTAAGGGGAAGAGATGCCGCCGGTGAAGGAAATGCCCTTTGCGGTGAGCAATGCGGCGAGATTGGCGGCGTTTTCCATATAGTACGCGACATTGGCAGCGTTCTGGCGTTGCCCCTCTTTTGAAAGTGCCGCTTCGGCGGCTCGTTGAATCACATACGGAACGCCGTTGAATTTGGTTGCCTGACGGCGTTCCCAGAGCTCGGCAAGCGACCGGTCACCGACGCAAAGTTCACGCGGAATGATTGTCCAGCCGCACCGCGTTCCGGTGAACCCGGCGGACTTGGAGAGAGAACAAACCTCTATGGCACACGTGCGCGCACCGGCGATCTCAAAAATCGAACGGGGAGAGTCGTCGCGGATATATGCCTCATATGCAGAGTCAAAAATCAGAAGCGAACCCGTAGCATTGGCATAATCCACCCACTGCTTCAATCCGTCGGCAGAATAAACGGCACCCGTCGGGTTATTGGGAGAGCAGAGATAGACTACGGTCGGGTTATTCTTTCCTTCGGGGGGCATCGGCAGAAAGCCGTTGGCGGCGGTGGCGGGAAGAAGTGTGACACGTCTGCCGCACATGATATTACTGTCCACATAAACCGGGTAAACCGGATCTGGAATCAGAATTTCGTTATCTCCGAGAATATCGGTGAGGTTTCCGAGATCGCTTTTGGCACCGTCGCCGACAAAGACCTCATCGGGGGAGATATCGGTGCCGCGATCGGCATAGTAGCGGCTGACTGCCTCGCGGATAAAATCATATCCGTACTCGGGAGCATATCCGCGGAATGTGGATTTGTCCCCCATTTCGTTCACGGCTTTGTGCATGGCATCCACCACAACGGGAGCAAGCGGCAGAGTGACATCCCCGATGCCGAGGCGGATGATTTTTACCTCGGGATGAGCGGCACTGTACGCCTTCACGCGTTTGCCGACTTCGGAGAAAAGGTAGCTTTTTTTGAGGTTTTGGTAATTCTCATTCAGAGCGATTTTCATATACGGTATACTCCTTCGTAGACTTCGGTAGCGGCTCCTGTCATAAAGACATCGCCGTTCCGGGAATAGGTGACGGTCAGTTCTCCGCCGCGCAGACGGACGGTGATGGGCTCTTCGGCGGGAGACAAGCCGCAGATGACGGCTGCTGCCACGGTAGCACAGGCACCCGTGCCACAGGCAAAGGTCTCGCCGCTCCCGCGTTCCCAGACGCGCATTTCTATGGTATGCGGTTCTATAACCCGTGCAAACTCTGTGTTGACGCGGTCGGGAAACAGAGGGTGATGTTCAAAGAACGGTCCCATTTTTTCGAGATCAAGTCCCGCGGGGGCAAGGTCAAAGCAAACGGCGTGCGGATTTCCCATGGACACTGCCGTGAGGTGATATATTTTGCCGTTCACCGCAACCGGTTCGGCAATCATCGGGTGGTCGGAGAGGACGGGAATCTTTCCGGGTGTCGTTTCCGCCTTGCCCATGTAGACCTTTACGGCGGTAATCTCGTCCTCGGTATCGGGGAAGAGGGTCAGGTTTTTGATGCCGCTTTTGGTTTCGATTGTAAGGTCGGTCTTATGGCAGATCCCGTGTTCATAAAGGTATTTCCCGACACAACGGATGGCGTTTCCGCACATATTGCCTTCACTGCCGTCGGCGTTGAACATCCGCATTTTCGCATCGGCGGTTTCGGACGGACAGATGAGCACCAGTCCGTCGGAGCCGACCGAAAAATGGCGCGGCGACATGGCGACGGAAAGAGCCGACGGGTCGTCGATTTTTTCCCGGAAGCAATTGATATAAATATAATCGTTACCGATGCCGTGCATTTTGGTAAAAGGAACTTTCATACTGCGTTTTCTCCTTACAACAGGTCGTTTACATTCCACAGTCCGTTTTTCTTCTCACAAAGGAATACGGCGGCGGTAAGGGCTCCCTCAGCAAAGAGGGCACGGCTTTGTGCTTTATGAGAAAGGGTGATGGTCTGGGTTCCCGTGTCGAGAATGATTTCATGCTCCCCGATCACATTTCCCAGACGCAGGGAGTGAACTCCGATTTCACCCGAGGGGCGTTTTCCGTTTTCATGTCTGCCGACGAGGATGGTTCCGTTGTCGCGCGCATCGCGGATTCCTTCGGCAATCATGAGTGCCGTACCGCTCGGAACGTCGAGTTTGTTATGGTGATGGGTTTCTATGATTTCCACATCCGCATCCGGAAAGATCGAAGCCGCCTTTTTGGCAAGGGAAATCAGAAGGGCAATGCCGATGGACATATTGCCCGAAAAAAAGATCGGAATGTCTTGGGCGGCGGCGCGGATTTTCTCTTTTTCGTCGGCGGTCTGCCCGGTTGTGGCAATCACGGCGGGAATCCGATGTTGCAGGCAGAATCCGAGAATGGAATCGGTGGCACTGTGGTGAGAGAAGTCCACGAGAACGTCGGCATCCTCACGGACATCGGCAAGGGAGGTATAGCACGGGCAATCCGATGCGGGCAGGCTGACATCAACCGCCGCCGCCATCTCAGCACCGCCGAAACCGGTACTTACGGTTTCGGCAACGACCTTTCCCATTCTGCCGGAGGCTCCGCAAAGTATAATTTTCATGATCTTTTCCTTTCAGGCGAGAATACCGAGGCGTTTCATCTCGGCAAGCAGCTTTTCTTTATGGTCGGTTTCCATGGGAGTCAGCGGCAGGCGAAGAAAATCCTCACAGAAGCCCAGCGCACTCATTGCCGCTTTTACGGGGATAGGGTTGACCTCGCAAAACAGAAGATTGATGAGTTTCAGGTATTCTTTTTGCATCGCAAGTGCTCCGGCGACATCCCCTGCAAAGAATTTTTTGCAGATGGAACTTGTTTTTCCGGGAATGAGGTTGGAAAGCACCGAAATCACGCCCTTGCCGCCGCAGGCGAGAATCGGAACGATCTGGTCATCATTTCCCGAATAGATGTCAAGTTTATCGCCGACGAGAGCGGCGGTTTCCACGATTTTGGAAATGTTGCCGTTTGCCTCTTTGATGGCGGCGATGTTCGGATGGTCGGCAAGGGCAAGATAGGTCTCGGGCTCAATATTGACACCGGTACGCGACGGGACATTATAGAGTATCAGAGGTTTATCCGACGCGTCGGCAATGGTCTCAAACATTTTGACAAGCCCCTTCTGTGTTGCCTTATTATAGTACGGCGTGACGACGAGCATGGCATCGTATCCGACGCGGCAGGCGAACTTGGTGAGATCGACAGCATAAGCGGTGTCATTGGAACCGGTGCCGGCAATCATGGGGACGCGGTGTGCCGCACGTTTTACGGCAAATTCCAGTGCTTTGCGGTGTTCTTCATCCGAGAGCGTGGAGCCCTCTCCCGTGGTTCCGCAGATGACAAGGGCATCAATTCCGCCCTCAATCTGCCAATCAATCAGTCTGCCGAATGCCTCATAGTCAATGCCTTCCCCGGTAAGCGGGGTAACAAGGGCGGTGGCGGCACCTTCAAAAATCGGTTCTTTTTTCATGTTCTTCCCATTCCTTTCCGAAACTCAAAAACGGAGTCGATTTTTGCGAATCGACTCCGTTCAAAACAAATATCCTATCAAAATACGGGTAGAAATACAGATATTGCATGACCGATAGCTCTCCGCAAAAATGCGACAGTATAACGGCTCTTAACCGTTCTACCAGACGACCGATAGCATCGGTGGTCTTCGGCACCATCCCCTTTCCGAACGGCAATACCCTGCGAAGGTTTCGACACCGTCCGTACTCTTGTCAAGTGCGCCTCTATCCTGATTATCTGCTATTATAACGGATTTTTTTCCGTTTGTCAATGGTTATTCTATATTTTTTTTGATTTACTCGCAATCCAATCCGAATCTCACGAAGCAATACCGGTCGGCGAGGTAATCCGGGCTGACACCGTCGCGGAAGGTTCCCGCGCAGGTGAAGGTTTTCGGACCGACGGAAAACGGTTCGATCTGTGAGTGGTGCAAAGGTCCGAGAAGGTTTCGGTTTGCGTTATACAGGTGCAGATCTATGCGGTTTTCGCCCTCTTGCAGGAGTCCGGAAAGGTCACAGTTATCGCCGAACAGGAGCAATCCCGCGTCTTTGCCGTTTACCGATACCTCGCACACGGCGTACCGTCCCGCAAGGCGGAGAACCGTCGGATCTCCCGGTCGGTAGTGATGGCGGAACGTCAGGTCAAGGCATCCCGCAAAGAAGGGAAGACCGTCTGTCAGCACGTTATCGAGTGTTACGGTATCTTTCGAGCGGGTAATCGCGAAAGAACCGGTATATGTGAAGGCGTTATGTTCTTCGGGCTTGTAAAGTGCGGGATCGGTTCGGACGGCGAAGTCGCCGTAGAGAAAATTGACGGCAAGTTCGGTGTCAAGCCTCAGGCAGTTGCGGAGGGTTTCGGAAACATCCGAGTAGAGAACATAATAAACATAATCGCGCTGGAAATAATTCAGACAATAGCGGATCTCATTTTCACCTTTTTTCACCGAAGCGGTAATATCGGCGGTGCGGAAACAGCGTTCCATGAAGAATTCGTCGCCGAACGCAACTTCCTTGCCGTTGACGGTAAAGGAGGTATAGGGCAGAGGTTCGCAAGCAAGCGAGAGCGACGCGGGAATTTCCTCCACCGAAAAAGTCTGACGGATATAAAGCGGTCCGCGGAAACGGGTTCGGAGCAAGTCATCGCAAAGTCGTACAAGCGGGATGGGGTCGCTGTAATTTTTCCCATCGGCAGAATAGGAGACGTTATCCAGCACCAGCGTGTTACGCGGCTTTGTGTGGAAACGCACGGTTTGGGGCGGCAGGAAGAAAGGCTTCGTTTTTGCCGAATAATCGGCGAGCGGTCGTGCGGGACATTCGCCGGTTTCGACCAGAAGAAGGGATTCCGCATCTCCGATACTTGTGAGCAGGGTAAACGAACCGTCGGCGTTTTTCTCTCCGCAGACGGGTGAGGCTTGGAGCTTTGCCACATCCAGTGCGGCAAGGTTTTCACAGTTTTTCACCGTGATACGGACACCGCGCCGGTCGGTGTGTCGGATATTGGTGACAAAGAAAATGCGTTTGCCGTCGACGATACGGTTCATGACGCGGAAGTCTGCGACGGGATTGCCGTCGGCATCGCGGACGGTGATTTCCTGATCGCGGATTAGGTCATCCATGGTCATATTGGCATGAAGCCATGCGTAATCGGCGGGGCGGGCACTCTCCAATGTCGGGGTCTTTCCGGCAAGGATCACTTTGCCTCCTGCGGCAACATATTGCTTCAGCAGGTCGGCTGTGGAAGCATCCAGCGATTCCACGTCCGGCACGATTACCCTGTCATAGCGGCATTTACCGAGGGTGATGGCTTTCCCCTGTACCTTTGCCATGTCGCGCATCATGTTTTCGTCTCCGAGGTGGTAGGCAATCTGATTCCGGGAAAGACGATTCAAAAGTTCGGTTGTACTTTCCTCCTCGTTTGCAATCGACGGTTTCCCCACTTCGCGGATATAGTACATATAGGCGTTGTGAATCGGATGAATCACGAGGGTGCGGACATTTTCTTCGCCTTGTGAGAGAAGATAGCCGAGGTGATTGTAGTAACTGTCAAATTCGCGCAGGTGTTTTTGCCACGGCAGGTACTCGGAGAAATGTGCGGGATAGTCAAATTTGCGTTCGCCGCGACAGGAATAGGTGTAAAGATGCTGGCACATCAGGTTGACGCCGCCCGCATACTGAAAATCGGCGATGTTTTTTAATTCGCGTGGGGAAACGTCCCACCCGCACATGGCGAAGGTTTCGGAAATCGCTTTTTTTTTGCCGAGTTGGGCACAGACCGATCCGAGCTGGCGTGTCAGCATATCACTTCTGAGGTTGCGTCCGAGCCAGTCGATGCCGGGAATATGTTCATAACAGTAGAACCGCATGGCTCCTCCGCAACACATCATCTGTCCGGTAAGGGTCTCCTCGACAATGGTATGACCGGTCAGTTGGCATCCGTTTGCCTCGCACCAATCATAAATCTGTTTCACAAAGCTGTCGATATAGAGATCAGCAATGAGTTTATGATAATCATATCGGAGTGTACGGAAATTCTCGCAGTCGACAAAGAGTGCCACGAGATTCTCCATGATGTCGTATCCGTAGCGGGAACGGAATTCGTGCGGCAGGATATTGGACCACGGTGTGGAACGGCGGAAATACTGCGGTTCGTCGGTGAAGAAGCCGGGCATGGTTTTGCCGAAGTCTTCGAGGGCGATTTTTTGTTTATATACCTCATGTGTTTCGCGGATAAATTTTGCAATCACATCGCGGTTCAGGATATCCACGTAGGAATTGTCCTCAACGCCGCGGATGACGTGGTATTCCGTACAGCCCGCGACGGGAGCCGTTACACGGCGTGCGCGGTTGTTTTCCAGAACATAGACCGCCATTGCCTCATCTTCTGGATAGGCAGTTTCGGCGGTGTAAGCAAGTCCTCGGGCAAAATTGTTACTGTCTTCAAGCAGTTTTCCGCCTGCAAAACCGGACGGCCAGCCGTTTTCATCGTACGACCATGCCTCCATACCGAGCTTCTTGGCTTCGTCAATGCAAACATTTATGGCACGGAACCATTCATCGGACATATATTCGGTCACAAGACCTCCGCGGGCGTGCATGAAGAAACCGTTCATTCCGAGATCGTGCATATTGCGGATCTGCCGGCGCAATTCGCCTTCTTCCAATTTATCGTTCCATGACCAAAAGGGGAGACTGCCGTGGGAGAGTGAGTTTTCTTTGATATCGCGAATCAGTTCGGAAAGCATTTTCATCGACCTTTCTGCCTTTTCGGCACTTTGTTATCTTTTGAAGGTGACTTCTTTTTCGTAACTGCGGATTTCGGAAAGGTAATCGGCAACGACTCCCTCACGTTTCAGATATTCGTCCCAAACGATGCCGAAAGGAGCCGTTTTGAGTTCTTCTCCTCGGATCATCAGTGCCGTCATGTCGGCAGAATCCTGGAGCGTTTTCATATCCGTCGGCTCAAGGAGGGCGTAAAGAAGTGCCTTACGGACATTGCGAACCCCCGTAACCCATGCCGAAACGCGGTCGATGGCGGCATCAAAGTAGTCGGTGGCAATGAAAACGCGGTCAAGAGCGCGGTTGCGAACGATCTCCTTGGCAATCTCGCGCGTTTCGTCATCAAACAGGACCACATGGTCGCTGTCCCAACGCACGGGGCGGGTGATATGAAGGGCAATTTTTTCGTGGAACAGGAGCAGGGAGGAGATTTTATCCGAAACGACTTCGGTCGGGTGATAGTGACCGTTATCCATCAGCGGAACAATGCCCGCGCGGTCGGCGTAAGAAAGGCAGAATTCTGCCGAACCGACAGTATAGGATTCCAGTCCGATGCCGAACACCTTGGATTCCAATGTGACATAGACATTTTTATGATGATAGGGGATGGAGAGAATTTCATCCATCGACTGCTTGAAGCGGGCTCGCGGTCCCAGACGATCGGCGGGGATATCCTTGTAACCGTCGGGAATCCAAAAATTGAGAACGCAGGGAATCCCGGTTTCCTCACCGAAGAAATCCGCAATCTCAAGGCAACGTTTCCCATGCTCTACCCAAAAGTGCCGGACCGTTTCATCGGGGGAAGAGAGGGTGAGATTGTTCTTTACCATCGGATGCGAAAAGAATGTGGGGTTGAAGTCGATACCCATATCGCGTTCCTTGGCGTATTTTACCCATTTTGCAAAGTGTTCGGGGCGCAGGGCATCGCGGTCGGCGCGCTCGCCGTCTTTGAAGATGGCGTAGCAGGCGTGCAGATTCAGTTTCTTTTTGCCGGGGATGAGCGAAAACGCCTTGTCAAGGTCTGCCATCAGTTCTTCCGGGGTTCTTGCCTTGCCCGGAAAGTTACCGGTTGCCTGAATACCGCCCGAAAGAGCACCGTCCGAGTCAAAACCGGTCACATCGTCGCCTTGCCAGCAATGAACGGAAATCGTGATGTCACGCATAGCCTCCAGTGCTTTTTCGGTGTCAACTCCGAGTTCCCGGTATTTCTTTTGTGCGTAAGAGTAGAGTTCATTCATGAAGAAGCCTCCTTAAGCCGCCGACGGCGGTGTTTTTTATTTTTTTTGTCGGGAATCCGACAAGGATTTCTGTGGGGACAGGTAAGATTTCTTGACAAGCCTGCCGGGATGTGATACAATGAAAAAAATGAGGTGAGAAAATGCGGAATGAGTTGTTGACGGCGTTGCGGAAAAACGGCGGGGAGATTGTCACAAAGACATTTGCATGGGTACGACGTTTTCCCGACGGGGAACACGTAGCCGACCTTGCCTCTTTTTTTGCCGCACACCCGGGATTGTCGCTTCCCGACGATCTGCTCGGTGCCGGCAAGGGGGAGATCTGTGTCAGCCTGCACACGCCGGAATTTGACGGTGTGCCGCACTGCCATGATTTTGTGGAGATTGTCTACGTCTGTCGCGGCGGTGTGACCGATTGCATCGGCGGAGATCGGGTCGTTCTTGCCGAGGGAGATGCCTGTATTCACGACCCGAGTGCCGTTCACAGCATTACCTGTTCCGGAGACAGCGATGTTCTGCTGAATATTCTGCTTTCGCGTCGGGTTTTCTCCCGGGCTGTTTACACGGCTATGGTACGGGACGAAAAACTGGACACATCGCTTGATCGCTACATGACAGACGGAAACGGCGGATACCGTGTATTCCGCGGCTTGACGGCGGAAACGGGGACGATCGCGGAACTGTTGGTCAATGAGTTTTTTCGTGTCGACGGTTATTCCGAAACCGTAATGGAGACGATTCTGCTTCTGCTGTTTGCGGAGCTTCTCCGCAACTACGGACATCGGGAGGAAGACAGCTTCGGCGGTCGTCTGGAATTTTGGCTTTCGGGCAATCTGCAGGGGGCGACGGTCACATCCTGTGCTGCGCAGTTCGGGTATCATCCGAAATATTTCTCGGCTCTCGTGCGTCGCAAAACCGGAAAAACCTTTGGGGAACTGCTGATGGCTTGCCGAGTGAAAAAGGCGGCATCACATCTGGTATTTACCGATTGCACGGTGAGTCGGATTGCGGAGATGGTCGGTTATCGTGACGCGGTTTCGCTCTATGAAAACTTCCGCCGCGTCTTCGGTGTTTCCCCCGGTGAGTATCGTGTTCGGGAACGAAATTTGTAATACCGAGCCGTCATTTTCGTTTTTTACAACTTCATTATAATGGTTTTCGATTCCCGCATCAAGGGGATGTGGCAAGATATTTTATAAGAAAAAGTAAGATCAGACTCGATTCGTGCTGAAAACCGTATATCGGATTTTCTCGGACGATTGCATTGGTTCCGATTCCTAAAAGGAGGAGCGGATGAGGGGGAAAACAGGAAGAATACTGAGTGTGCTGTTACTCTCGGCAATTCTTGCAGGGTGCGGAGCGGAAGGGAAGGAAGAAAAAATGTCGGATACTGTGGACGAATCCGCAAGGGAAACCGAAAGACAACCGGTGATTCGCACCGGAGACATTCGTGAACTGGAACCGGAGAGAGACTATACCGCTCTCGGAAACGAATTGTTCCGCTTTGAACCTGCCGACCCGGTGTACAGAATCGTGCAGGGCGGGTATTTTGATGGGGAAAGATGGTATATTGCCATGCTGAACAATTCCGATCCGGACGGATGGGAAAAGGTGAAAATTCAGGTGATGGACAGCAAGGGTACTCTTTTGCGTGTCAGCGAGCCGCTTTCCATTGATCATGCCAATAATCTCACATACCTGCCGGACGAGGGCGTATTGTTCTCTTCCAACTGTCAGTCGCCTGACAAGCATTATGCGGTCTACTCCAAGATAGATCCCGTGTCTCTCACGGTGACGGAATCCGGGGAACTTCCTTACCCGTTTTTCTCGATGGCGTATTCACCCGAGAAGGAGATGTTTGCTTCGGGCGAATGGGCGGGGCAGACACTTGACATCTGGAACAGAAATCTCGAACTGGTGATGCGTCGCGAGGTGGAGTGTCCCGCATCGACCTCACAGGGGGTGTTTTGCGACGCGAACGCGATCTATTTTGTGCGTTCCGGAAACGGGAAGGCAAGATCCGAAATTCGGATTTACGACTGGTCGTTGAATTTGGTACGCGTACTGCCGGTGGCACTCGGCGGGGATTATGAGCCGGAAAATATCAACATCGTCGGCGGCAAAACCTATATCGTTTCCAACAATCTTACGTGGACGGGTGGCATTGTGTTCGATGTGACATATCAGGATAACAGAGCACATTGATTTTGGCAGGAAGCCGTTCGGCTTCCTGCTTTTTTGACAAAAACGGGTTGCCGGATTTGGCTATAGTGCCAAAAATAAAAAAACCAACAAAAGCAATTGATTTTTTGAGAGGAAAACTGTATAATATAATTAATTCTGCTTGGAGTGCCGAACATGGCAGTGTTCCGATCGGATGATTCCTGCTCCTCCGCGGGGAGGACAGTGCGGTTTTGGATCGCGGAAAGGAGATTCGGAAAATGAAATACAAGGCATCCCTGATTGTGGCAGTGTTGATTCTTGTTGTGCTTGCCGTGAGTTATTTCGGACATGAAACGGTGACGGAGTCCGAAACCGAAATGCGGAGCATGGCGACTTTCAATATGATTTTTCATCCCGTGACCGATGAGGACAGTGTTCTTTACAACGCTGACCGGAGTATCGGAGACCGCTTTGAAAATGCCATGAAGGATCAGATTCCCGTTCGGGAAAAGGTTATGGAATATTACATATTGCTCGACTACAAAGCGGCACAACTTTATGAAAACGCCGCCGCGGTATGGACGAAGCTGACGGAACGTAAGGGGGACTTCGGAGACGAGACCGAATCCGCAGAGCCCGGGACATCGACGGAACCAATATCGGATACAGACCCGGAACCCACCGGGGATTCCGAAACAACCAAGGAGTCGGAAGAGACCAAAGAACCCGGAACAACCAAGGAACCGGAAGCGACCAAGGAACCCGAAACAACCAAAGAGCCTGAAACAACCAAGGAACCGGAGACGACCAAGCCTCCCGTGAAGCTCAACTTTGAAAAATATCCCGGCTACGGTTATGCCCGTCTGACGGCAAGTCCTCGTCAAAGATACAATCTTTCCAAGATCGGCAAGTTTTACAAGTTGAACGGCACTGATTGGCTGATTGACGCCCCCGCCGAATCACAATACGGGGACTCCGGGATCAAGTCCACGATGTCGACCCTGACACGGATTCAGAAAAAGTATTCCGGCATGAAGATTTACGGATACTTTGTCACGCAGGGCAACTATCTGCCGTGGTACGAAAATTATCTCAGGAAGTCCTTTGTGGACCGCAACGAATTTGTGGCTCAGCTCGCACCCGAGACGGTCCGGCTGGATCAGATGTATTATAAGGATCTCGCGGACTATCAGATGTGTCACTATAAGAGCGATCATCATTGGGGACATCTCGGCAGTGAGCGCGGATACAATCAGATCTACGATATGATGAGTGCCGACATGAATCTCTCGCCTCGTCAGGAGCCGGTCAAACTCTGGAATTTTTCCGAACTTTACGGCGTGAAATATCGCGGAAGCCGTGCCAAGACTCTCAATAAGCTGTACAGCGGCTACGATTCCTTCTACGCTTATGAGTATGATCTCGGAAATCGCAATACGTATGTGATGGATCCGGACGACATTTACACCTCCACGCCAGCGCGTCTTGCCCTGTGGGAGGAGTATAAAGCCGGAAAGATCAGCAAAGACGAATATTACGATCATTATATCGACTTCCACGGAACCGCTACCGATGCCAACGGGAAAATTTATAAAGATTCCCAAACAATATTCCGCATTGACAATCTCGACAGTCATACGGGACACAATCTCCTGATGATCGGCGACTCGAATATGCGTGTTCTGCGCGATGTAATGGCATCGCATTTCGATACCACGATTTATCTTGACTATCGTATCATGTCGACACCGTATGCCGACGAACTGATTGAGCTGTTCGACATTGACACCATCCTCATCGTCACCCAGGGGGGAACGATCTGGACGGGCGGCAACAATTATTTTCTGAAGTTCTCGGCTTCATTCTACAGATAATCGGGAGGAAGTATGGTTTTTTCAAGTTTATCGTTTTTGCTTGTGTTTCTTCCGCTTCTTCTGCTTGCTTATTTTGCAACCCCGAAGAAGTTTGTGGCGGCAAGAAGATATATTCTGATGGTGTTCTCCCTGATCTTTTACGCGTGGGGCGAACCGATCTACGTTTTTGCGATTCTTGCCTGTATTCTGGCAACGTGGCTTCTTTCCGACGGTATTGCAAAAAAACAAAAACTGCCATTTCTGTTGGCTTTGGCGGTGAACATCATTCCGCTTGTCATTTTCAAATATCTCGGCTTCCTTGTGGCAAATCTTAATCTGATTCCGTTCGTGAATCTGCCGCAGGTCAATCTCACCATGCCGATCGGGATTTCCTTCTACACCTTCCAGATGCTCACGTACATTATCGACCTCTATCGCGGTGATGTCAAGCGGCAGAAGAATTTCGGATATCTTACGCTTTATATCTTCCTGTTCCCCCAGTTGATCGCCGGTCCCATTGTCCGTTACGCGGATATTGAGGAAGCAATCGGGCAGTGCCGCGAAAACTGGGACAGCATCAAGGTGGGAACGGGACGCTTTATCAAAGGTCTTGCCAAAAAGGTGCTGATTGCCAATCAGGCGGCTCTGGTGTGTGATACCATTATCGCGCAGGAGCTTTCTCAGATTGGTGTGCCGATGATGTGGCTTGCCGTTTTTGCCTATACCATGCAGATTTATTTTGACTTTTCGGGATACTCCGATATGGCAATCGGACTCGGGAAGATGTTCGGTTTTGACTTCCTTGAAAACTTCAATCTGCCTTATGCCTCTACTTCGGTTTCGGAATTCTGGCGGCGTTGGCACATTTCCATGAATACTTTCTTCCGCGATTACATATATATTCCTCTCGGGGGAAGTCGCTGTTCCTTTGGAAGATGGCTCTTTAATGTTCTCGTGGTCTGGGGACTGACGGGACTTTGGCACGGTGCGGCGTGGAACTTCATCGTATGGGGACTTTACTACGCACTTCTGCTCATCCTTGAAAAGCTGTTCCTCGGCAAACTGCTGGGGAAGATTCCCGCCTTTTTCTCGTGGGCGTACACCTTCTTTATGACGATGATCGGCTGGTCGTTTTTCATGCACGATTCCAACAGCCTTTCGGAAATGTTTTCCTATACCGCGCGGTTGTTCGGGGCGGGAGAGGTTGCAGAATCGGTTTCCGTCAATTCGTTGGAATTGCAGAGCAGTATCCCGTATCTTGTACTGGCACTCGTTCTTGCATTGCCGACACGCAGGATATTCTCGTGGATCACGGGGAAACTGGAAGGCGCGAAATGCAAAGCCGTTTCTGTTTGTTATGCCGTCGGCGGCGATCTTGTGCGTATCGCGGCACTGGTGATTTGCCTGGTCTTCATTGTCGGCGGAAGTTACAATCCCTTTATTTATTTCCGTTTTTAAACCCGACTGCCTTGGCGGATTCCGCCGGGGCAGATCCTTTTTCGGAGGAACTGTTATGAAATGCGAAACGGTCTACAAGCTGTTTTCCGCAATACCGGAGCTACACACCGAACGGCTTCTTTTGCGTCCGATGCGAGTGGGGGACTGCTTTGATATGAACGAGTATGCCCGCCGTGCCGATGTGACGAGATACCTTACATGGAATCCTCATCCAAGTGTGGACTATACCAAGGAATACCTGCAATACATTTCGGGACACTACAAACTCGGTGATTTTTACGACTGGGCAGTGGTACTGGTATCCGAGAACAAAATGATCGGCACTTGCGGATTTACCCGTTTTTCCTTTCCGAACGACAGTGCCGAGGTTGGGTATGTGATAAACCCCGTTTACCGTGGACGCGGAATTGCCACCGAGGCACTCCGGCGGGTCATGCGGTTTGGTTTCGACACCATCGGTCTGCATCGGATTGAGGCGAAATATATTGTCGGAAACGACTCCTCCCGCCGGGTCATGGAAAAGGTCGGAATGAAGTTTGAAGGAATTGCCCGCGAAAGCATGAAGATCAAGGAATGTTATCGCGACATCGGTATTTGTGCGGTTCTGGCATCGGATTTTCACCGGGAGGAATAAAAAGAGAGCTTTTTGTCCATACTTCTGTCAATACAGAAAGGATGGATGAAGATGGCAACGTATGTAAAACAGGGTGTGACACCCGAAATGCTGAAGGGAACCAAAACCGAACAGAATCTGCACACCGCGCTTTCGGGAGAGGCGCAGGCGTATCTGCGGTACCGGTGGTTTGAAAAAAAGGCAAAGGATGACGGTTTTGCCGAAATTGCCGACATTTTCCGCGAGACTGCCGGCAACGAAAAGGAACACGCCGAGATCTGGTTCCGGTATCTCGGAGGATGGTCTTCGACCGAAAAGAATCTGAACGCCGCCGCGGGGGGCGAACATTTCGAGTGGGAGACGATGTACGCCGAGTTCGAGCAGACGGCACGGGCTGAGGGGTTCGACGCGATAGCCGACCTTTTTGCACGTGTGGCGTCGATCGAGAAAATGCACGAGGAACGGTATACAAAATATCTGAATCAGGTGCGCGACGGAAAGATGTTCGTTTCCGAAAACACAGATACCAAGTGGATTTGTCTGAACTGCGGCTATGTCGTAACGGGCAAGGAGCCGCCGAAAATCTGCCCCGTCTGTTCGCATCCGCAAGGGGATTTTAAGGAACTGAAATGACCGCGGGCGTAGGTTGATGTTTTGAGAACTTTTGTATTGGTTTTTGTTTGGGGTGTTAAAAAACTCATTTTGAGTTTTTTTAACACCCCTTTTTGAGTATGAATTTCGGTTAAGGTCTTTGAATTTCGGTACAGAAACGTGAATCGATTGACTTTTGGCGCGAGGTGTGTTAAAATAAAAACAGATTTTGTCGGATTTGATGATTGACGTTTCCGACAAGGATTTCAGACAATTTTTCGCCGGGCGACCGGCAGAAAGGCAGTGTGTTTCCATGACCAATTTCATTGTGGTGGATACTTACAGCAAACTCAGCCGTCAGGCGGCGAATATTCTTTCCGCACAGGTGATCCTGAAACCGGATTGCGTACTCGGTCTTGCCACGGGTTCTTCTCCGATCGGCATTTATCGGCAACTGATTGATTGGTATGGCAAGGGAGATGTGGATTTCAGTCGTGTGATCTCTGTCAATCTTGACGAATATGTAGGTCTTGACGGAAGTCATCCGCAAAGCTATCGGTACTTTATGCAGAAACAGTTCTTTGACCACATCAATATTCGTCCGGAGAATACCTTCGTGCCGAACGGTTGTGCAAAGGACTTTGACTCGGAGTGCGCCGCTTACGATGCCCGTATTGCTTCGCTCGGCGGAATTGATGTTCAGCTTCTCGGTATCGGACTTGACGGGCATATCGGTTTCAATGAGCCGGGTGGTTGCTTTGTCAAAAACACGCACGTGGTGGAACTGGCACCGTCGACCATAGAGGCAAACTCCCGCTTTTTCAACAGTTCCGATGAGGTACCGCGCCGCGCGGTTACGATGGGGATGGTTTCTATCATGCAGGCAAGAAAGATTCTTTTGGTGGCGAACGGCGAGGCAAAACGGGAAATTCTGGAACGGGCATTTCACGGTCCGATTTCTCCCGAAATCCCGGCATCCATTCTCCAGCTTCATCCCGATCTCACGGTTATCTACAGCAAGGAGTAAGATCATGAGAGGCTTTCGGAATGTCCGCGCGTATGTGCGGGGGGTGGGATTTGTCAAAACATCCGTCGGGATAGAAAACGGTCGTATTGCGGCACTTGGCGGAGAGGTTTTGCCGGACGGGAATTTGCCCGAGGTGCCGGAGGATGCGTGGCTGCTTCCCGGTTTTGTGGACGAGCATATCCACGGGGCGGGGGGAGCCGATGTCATGGATGCAACACCGGAGGCTCTTGACACAATGGCAAGGACGATTGCGAAGGAGGGAACGACCTCCTTCCTTGCCACGACTATGACTCAGAGTCGGGATGCCATCACCGCCGCATTGCGGACGGTCGGAGAGGTTATGAAACGGGAAAACAACGGTGCACGCCTTTTGGGCGCGCATCTGGAAGGACCGTTTATCTCCGGCGGGTATCGCGGAGCACAGAAAGAGGAATTTGTTGCCGTGCCCGACATATCGGTATTGGAAGCGTATCAAAGGGCAGCCGGCGGTGTTGTCCGTATGGTGACACTGGCACCGGAGGAAGATGCCGGAGACAAATTGACCAGGTTTCTTGCGGCAAACGGAATTGTTGCCGCAGTCGGTCACAGCGGGGCGGACTTTGCTCGGGTGGAGGAAGCCGTTGACGCGGGACTTTCTTCGGTGACGCACACTTACAATGCCCAGTCGGGCGTTCATCACCGCAATTTCGGTGTGGCAGGTGCCGCCATGTTGGATGACAGACTCTTTGCCGAATTGATCTGTGACACAATTCATGTCAGCGTTCCTGCCATGCGGTTGCTGATAAAGAACAAGCCACGGAACAAGGTGGTTCTTATTACCGACGCGATTCGCGCCAAGGGACTCGGAGACGGTATTTCCGAACTTGGCGGGCAGACGGTGTATGTGAAAAACGGCGAGGCACGTCTTGCAGACAGCACACTTGCCGGCAGTGTTTTACATATGAACGATGCGGTTCGGAATCTTGTTCAAAAGGTTGGCGTGCCGATCGGGGATGCCATTGATGCCGCGTCCTACAATCCCGCTCTGAATCTCGGATTGGCGGAGGAAATCGGCAGTATTGCCCCCGGCAGGCGGGCGGATTTTGCCGTGGTGAGTCCTTCGTTTGAGGTTCTTGCCACGGTGGTTGGCGGTCGGGTTGTCTATCAAAAATAAAAATCGAAACTGTTAAAAAACTCGATATTTTTAACAGCTTCCCCAAAATGTCGGTCGGGATTCCGGCATTTTGGAGGCGATCTTGGTCGTTTTTGCCTCTGTGACTGTGTTTTTTCGACTTTCTTGGCGGCAAAATGGCGGCTTTCAGCCACCAAGACCAAAGTCGTCGGGGGTGTAAAAAACTCAAAATGAGTTTTTTACACCCCCATCTTTGCTATCGGACAAAATCCGACGGGTGTGTTCCGTCATCGGAAAATGTTCGGAAAAGTTGTGAAAAAATCAAAAAAACTATTGACAAACGGAGAAAAAGGTGGTATACTGCTTTGGTAAAGAAAGCAGAACTCTCCGTTCTCACCGTATCGCGTCTTGTTTTGTGTATACGGTCGATAGGATTTCCTCCGCGGGAGGAGATTTGTGTGCACACGGAGTGGGATGCTTCCGTGTGCTTTTTGTTAAGCAAATTCCGATTCGGAGGTGTGAATTATCAGTAACGCGAAGGATTTTCAGATCAACGAGGACATTAAGGAGAAAAAAATCCGCGTTGTCGGTGCGGACGGTGAACAGCTTGGCGTGATGAGTAGCGACGAGGCACTTAGGTTGGCATATGACGGGGGTCTTGACCTCGTGATGATGGCACCGCAGGCAGTGCCGCCGGTATGTAAGATCATGGATTACGGCAAGTACCGTTTTGAACGCGATAAAAAGGAAAAGGAAGCCCGCAAGAAACAGCAGGTCGTGGAAATCAAGGAAATTCAGCTTTCCTATCGGATTGACACGCATGATTTTGAAACAAAAGTGAAACATGCGGTGCGGTTCCTCGGCGACGGCAACAAAGTCAAAGTGGTTCTCCGGTTCCGCGGTCGTGAGATGAGTCATCTGGCAATGGGGGCGGACATCATGACGAAGTTTGAAGAGGCGTGCGCCGAATTCGGAAGCGTGGACAAAAAACCGGTACTTGACGGCAGACTTATGACCATGATTATTGTGCCGGTCAAGAAATAATCGTTCATAACGAGCAGTGCCCTTTGGCACGGTTTATGATATAATATCGGGCGGCAATGCACCGCTCAGCAGAAAAGGAGATTTTCAAAATGGGAAAGATCAAAACACATAGAGCCTCTGCAAAGAGATTTTCTTTAACGGGATCCGGACTGGTGAAGATCAACCATTGTCACCACCGCCATAACCTCGGTCTCAAGACCGCAAAGCGCAAGAGACATCTTCGCAGCGGTGCATATCTTGACGGCGCAATGGCTGCCAATGTCAAGGCAATGATCCAGAAATAATCGGAAATATCAGCAGGAGGATAAGAAAATGGCAAGAATTAAAGGCGCAATGATGACGCGCAAGAGAAGAAATAAAGTTCTGAAGGCTGCAAAGGGTTATTGGGGTGCAAAATCCAAACACTTCAAGATGGCTAAGCAAGCCGTTATGAAGAGCGGTAACTATGCGTTTGCCGGTCGTAAAATGAAGAAGAGAGATTTCCGCCGTCTCTGGATTACCCGTATCTCCGCACAGGCGAAAGTCAACGGTATGAACTACTCTACATTTATGAACGGTCTGAAGAAGGCGGGAATCGATCTCAACAGAAAAATGCTTGCTGAGATTGCTGTGTCTGACAAAGAAGTTTTCGCAACCCTTGTGGAAAAGGCAAAGGCTGCTCTGTAAAAAAATCCGACAAAACCCGGACGTGCGCCGGGTTTTGTCATATTCGGAATCAGGAGAATTTTTATGACGATTTGCAATGAAGTGATCGTCTCAAGGCAAAATAAGATTGTATCGGCAGTCGCCGCATTGGACAATCGTAAGACACGTGAAAGCGAAGGGCTTTTTCGTTTCGACGGCGGCAAGCTCTTTCTTGAGGCGGTATCATCCGGTGTGAAAATCCGAAGGATCCTCTTGCAACAGTCGATTTCCGAAAAATGGTTTTCGGTTATTCGGGATTGTGAGACAGAGCTCTCCGATGCTTCGGTTTCTGTTCTTTCGGACGGCGTTTTCTCACGACTCTCGGATGAACAGTCTCCCGAGGGCATCCTTTGTGTTGCCGAACGCCCCGCCATTCACGCGATGCGCGGAGAGCCGTCATTGGTCAGGCTTTCCGAGATCGGGCGCGATACGACAAAGCGAATCCTGCTTTTGGAATCGGTTCGGGATCCCGGAAATGTAGGGACAATTCTCAGAAGCGCCTTGGCTTTCGGTTGTGATTTGCTGGTTCTCAGTTCCGATTGTGCCGACCTTTTTAACCCGAAAACGGTACGTGGGGCGATGGGGGCTTTGTTCCGTTTGCCGACGGCAACTTTTGCGGATATAAGGGAAGCGGTCGGATGTCTTCGCTCGTATGACAGGCGCGTTTTCGGTGCCGCGTTGGACAGAACCGCATTGCCTTTGGGCAAGAATGTTTTCCGCAGGGGAGACTGTGTAATCGTCGGCAATGAGGGACACGGTCTTTCTCCGGAAACGCTGGCGGCGTGCGACAGAAGTCTTTTTATTCCTATGGAGCCATACAGCGAGTCTCTCAATGCCGCGGTTGCCGCATCGGTGATTCTTTGGAGTCTGTACGCGGAACTTTGATGGGCGGAGGATAATATGAATCATACGCTGTATTGGTTATGGCTCTCTCTTTGCCTCGGACAGGGAAATCCGCATTTCACGAGCCTTCTCGAACGTTTTGGTTCTCCGGATGTTCTGTACAGAATGTCTTCGGAAGAACTGATAACACTGGAACGGGAATTCGGCAGTAAGACGGTGGAGCGTCTTTTGAACAAAAATCTGGATGCGGCATATTCTCTGGAGGAATATTGTGTTAAAAAAAGTGTAAACATTCTTTGCTATGGACAAGAGGATTATCCGAAACCATTGACAAATCTGAAAAATCCTCCTATAATATTGTATGCGCGAGGTCAGATTGCTAAAATTGCGGGTAAACTTTGTATTGGCGTGGTAGGAACCCGTAGCATGACGGCTTACGGACGCGATGCCGCCTATCGGATGGGATTCGAACTTGCTTCGGCAGGCGCGGTGGTTGTCAGCGGTTTGGCAAGAGGAATCGACTCTGCCGCCGCTTGCGGTGCCTTGGATGCCGGCGGCGTGACAGTGGCGGTTCTCGGAAGCGGAGTGGATCATGTTTATCCGTCGGAGCATGAGCGTTTGGCTCATGAGATTGAGGAGAAAGGTGTCGTTCTTTCGGAATATGTACCGACTGCGACACCGAATAAGTTTACCTTCCCCATGCGAAATCGCATTATCAGCGGACTTTCACAGGGAACGGTCGTGATTGAGGCACCTGCTCACAGCGGAGCACTGATTACGGCTCGGGACGCGATTTTGCAGGGCAGAGAAGTTTTTGCACTTCCGGGAAATGTCGGTTCGCCGGGTGCCGACGGTACCAATGACCTTATCAAGGACGGCGCAGCCGCAGTTACATCGGCATCCGACATTTTGGAGGGATATGCTTACCTCTATCGCAATTCTTTGAATCCAGCCGAGGCGAAACGGGTTTCGGCGTGCGCGGGATTTGCAAGGGGAAAGATGGCGGCACATGGTGTCTCTGAAGAGGAGGTGCCGGTATGGAATCCCAACGAAAGAAAAAGACCGCTGTCTGATGTTCTTCATGTAAACAAACAAGTGGACGGCGAAACGGTTCGCAAACTCAGCGGAGAAACCGAATATCCGATTTTCGGGGAGGCGATCGCATCGGAAAGAAGTCCGGAAAATGTTCCGGAAAGCGGATTCCCGGAACGGAAAGAAAAAGAAAGCACTTCTGATCATTCGGCGGAACGACTTGCCGGTCTGCCGGAGGATTGTCGTGCCGTTTTTGAGGCGATGCCTCTCGGAGAACCTGTCAGCGCAGACGAAATGTGCCGTGCGGGTTTCGGAATCAGTCAGGTCATGATTGCGTTCACCATGCTTGAGGTGGCAGGGTTGGTCTCTGCTCTCCCGGGTGGGTTGTATTGCCGTCGTTGAAGATAAACGGTTAAGGTATGCCGCCGGTGTACCGGAAAGGATTTTTGTACAATGGTCAATCTTGTGATCGTGGAGTCACCGACCAAGGTCGCTCCGATCAAGAAATATCTCGGCTCGAATTACAAGGTTATTGCGTCTAAGGGACACGTCCGTGATCTGCCGAAAAGTTCGTTCGGCGTGGACATTGAAAACGGTTTTGAACCGCATTATATCAACATCCGCGGAAAGGGAGATGTGATTAAAGAGATCCGGAAGGAGGCAAAAGCCGCCAAAAAGGTCTACCTTGCAACCGACCCTGACCGCGAAGGCGAGGCAATTGCATGGCATCTTTCCACCACGCTCGGCATTCCGGTCGATAAGACGCTTCGTGTGAGCTTTAATGAAATTACGCCCGGAGTTGTTAAGGCAGCCATCAAGGAACCGCGCACGATTGACATGAATCTTGTGAATGCTCAGCAGGCACGGCGGATTCTGGACCGGATTGTCGGATATAAGCTCTCGCCCTTCCTTTGGAAGAATGTCAAGAGCGGGCTTTCCGCAGGTCGTGTTCAGTCGGCGGCAACCCGTATTATTGTTGACCGCGAGGAGGAAATCCGCGCTTTTGTGCCGGAGGAATACTGGACGATCGACGCGTTTCTTGCTTCGGATGATGGAAAGGTATTTCCGGTCCATTTCTACGGAAGTTCCGACGGCAAAATCAAAATCGCCAATGAAAAGGAAGCAAATGCTATTCTGAAGGCTCTTTCGGATAAGGATTTCCGTGTGAGTACCGTGAAACGCTCCAAACGGAAAAAACTCCCGATGCCGCCTTTTACTACTTCCACACTTCAGCAGGAAGGTTCCCGCAAGCTGAATTTCCAATCCTCCCGTGTTATGAGAGTGGCACAAGAACTGTACGAAGGAATTCATATCGGCAACGAACTCGGCGGTACTCAGGGTCTCATCACCTATATGCGTACCGATTCTCAAAGAGTATCTGCCGCGGCTCAGACAGAGGCACTTGCCTTTATTAAAGAAAAGTACGGCGAAAAATTCTGCCCTGCAACGCCCCGGATTTACAAGTCGCGCGCAGGCGCACAGGACGCACACGAGGCGATTCGTCCTTCGCGTGTGGAGATTGAGCCGTCGTTGATTAAAAAGTATTTGACGACTGATCAGTATCGTCTTTATAAATTGATTTGGGATCGCTTTGTCTCCAGTCAGATGGAAGCGGCGGAACTGGATACCGTAAGCACCGAAGTCGTTTGTGGCGATTATCTTTTCAAAGCAAGCGGATACTCGGTGGCGTTTCGCGGCTATATGGCGGTTTACGAGGAGACAGAGGAAGAAAGTACCGCGACCGCAGATGAGATTCGCGAAGTGAAGGATTTTCGTCTGCCGGAGCTTGCTGAGGGACAGGTTCTTCACAAGGAAAAAATTGAACCTGCACGTCATTTCACCGAGGCTCCGCCTCGCTATAACGAGGCATCTCTGATCAAATTCCTTGAAGAAAAGGGAATCGGGCGTCCCGGCACTTATGCGCCGACCATTTCCACCATTCTGGCACGCAACTATGTGACCAAGGAAAACAAGGCGTTTGTACCGACTTCTCTGGGCGAGGTTATGATTAAAATTATGAAGGAGAACTTCTCCGACATTGTGAATTACCAGTTTACGGCAGATGTCGAAACCGAACTGGATGAGATCGAAAAAGGAAAAGAGGAACTCGGTACGGTTCTTTCCGATTTTTGGAAGGGCTTTTCTGAGGAACTGAGTGCTGCCGAATCCCATATCGGTTCTGCGGGAGTTGAGGTTCCCACAGAGCAGACCGATATGATCTGCGAAAAATGCGGTGCGAGAATGATCGTCAAAAGCGGTCGCTTTGGAAAATTTGCCGCTTGCCCCAACTACCCTGCCTGCAAAAACACCAAGCCTCTTGAGGCAAAGGGAGAGGGAGAAAAAACGGTCATTGCCGATTTCAAGTGCGAAAAGTGCGGCGGTGACATGATTCTGAAAAAGGGTCCTTACGGTGATTTTTACGCCTGTGTCAACTACCCGACCTGCAAATTTACCAAGCAGAAGGCAGAGGCACTGGATGTGCCGTGTCCGAAGTGCGGTTCCGCGATACTCAAACGTTTCGGAAAAGGCGGAAAAAGCGTGTTTTACAGTTGCGAACGCTACCCCGAATGCGATTTCTCCACGTGGGATCTCCCGGTGGCGGAAAAATGCCCGCAGTGCGGCGCACCGCTCTATCGCAAGAAGGGAAAGAGTGCAATGTTGATCTGTCACAACGCCGATTGCGGCTACAAGAAAAAGGCGGAAGAAGGCGGCGAAACCGATGAAGGATAAGCTCCGTGTTATCGGTGCCGGACTCGCCGGATGCGAGGCGGCGTGGCAGGCGGCGGAACGCGGTGTCCGGGTCGAGCTTTATGAAATGAAACCCGAAAAATATACGCCCGCACATCATTCGCCGGACTTTGCCGAACTTGTCTGTTCCAATTCTCTTCGCTCTGATCGCGTGACCAACGCGGTGGGATTGCTTAAAGAGGAGTTGCGCCGGATGGATTCGCTGATCATGCAGGCGGCGTATGCTACGCGCGTTCCCGCAGGATCGGCACTGGCAGTGGACAGGTCGTTGTTTTCGCGGTTTGTTACCGAAAAA
Organism: uncultured Eubacteriales bacterium; assembly: GCA_934489945.1. GTDB lineage: Bacteria > Bacillota > Clostridia > Oscillospirales > CAG-272 > RGIG8775. The sequence continues at coordinate 16,324 of CAKSSY010000005.1, read as the reverse complement.
ATAAAAAATCATAAAAATATTGATATTATCCCTCATGAGGTGTATAATATAGACGATGACAGGTACGCGGTTACCGTGATTGCAACCGGTCCGCTGACATCGGACGGTTTGGCAGGCTTTATTGCCGACAATCTCGGATGTAAGGGACTGCATTTCTTTGATGCCGCCGCTCCGATTGTCGATGCGGAAAGCATTGACATGGATATTGCCTTCTTTGCATCGCGATACAACAAGGGAGATGCCGATTATATCAATTGCCCAATGACCAAGGAACAATACGAAACCTTTTATGAGGCACTCATTTCCGCCGAGCAGGCGACACTTAAGGATTTTGACCGCGAATTGCAGAAGGAACTCAAGGTTTTTGAGGGGTGTATGCCCGTGGAGGCAATGGCGGCACGCGGCAGGGATACGTTGCGTTTCGGTCCTATGAAGCCTGTGGGAATCGTAGACGACAGAACGCACAAACCGTCTTATGCCGTTGTTCAGCTCCGCAAGGAAAATCAAGAGGGAACGATGTACAACATTGTCGGATTTCAGACACATCTGACTTTTCCCGAACAGCGGCGCGTATTTCGTTTGATTCCGGGGCTGGAGAACGCGGAATTCCTGCGTTACGGTGTGATGCATCGCAACACGTATCTGAATTCGCCCGGGATGCTGGATGAAACTTATGCCATGCTTTCTCGTCCGAACGTGTTCTTCGCCGGGCAGATGACGGGCGTTGAGGGCTATATCGAATCGGCAGGTTCCGGATTTGTGGCGGGAATGAATGCCGCCCGGAAAGTTTTGGGGAAGGAACCGGTGGTTTTTCCCCGCAGAACTATGATCGGAGCTATGGCATATTATGTGGCGCATGGCGGTGTCGGCGAATTTGTGCCGATGAATGCCAATTTCGGCATCGTGGAACCGACGGAAGAACGTGTGAAGGGCGGAAAGATCGCCCGTTATGAGGTCGTTTCGGCAAGGGCACTGAGCGAGATTGACGCGATTTTGCCGATCATCAAATAAAACAAAAGGACAGCCGCAGGCTGCTGTAATCGTTATGAGAATCATTGTAGATGTTATGGGAGGGGACAACGCTCCGCTGGAAACCGTTAAGGGCGTTTGCGAAGCAGCACTGGAATTCAGTGCCAGCTATATCATCGTCGGAAATAAACCGGAAATTGAAAAAATTGCGGAAGAAAACAATCTCGATCTGCGTCGTTTTGAAATCGTACATACCGAGTCGGTCGTCACGATGGAGGACGATCCGTTATCGGTTGTACGGGCTAAAAACGATTCTTCCATGAGTGTGGGGCTGCATCTGCTTGCCGAGGGAAAGGGCGACGCATTCGTCAGCACCGGTAATACCGGCGCACTCTTTACCGGGGCTACGTTGATTGTCCGGAAAATCAAAGGAGTTCAACGTCCGGCACTTGCCATGGTGGTTCCTGTCAATCCGCCGATGCTTCTTTTGGACTGCGGTGCCAATGTTGTGGTGAACGACGAATATCTGGAACAGTTTGCTGTTATGGGATCGGCATATATGAATAAGATGCACGGTGTCGGAATGCCGCGTGTGGGACTTCTCAACAACGGCGCAGAGGAATGTAAGGGAACCGATTTGCAGAGGGCAGCTTATGGGCGTCTTTCTGCGTGCAAGAGAATCCATTTTGTCGGGAACATTGAGGCAAATGAAATTGTGAACGGGGTGTGTGATGTGTTGGTTACCGATGGGTTTACCGGCAACATCCTGCTCAAGTCGATTGAGGGAATGGGCAAACTGATTATGCGTTCCCTGAAGGACATCTTTTATGCCAACAGTCTGACAAAAATGTCGGCGTTGATGGTGAAAAAACGGTTGACGGATTTTAAAAAGAGCTTTGATGCTACGGAATACGGCGGGGCACCTCTCTTGGGAATCTCAAGACCCGTGATTAAAGCGCACGGTTCGTCCAACGCCAAGGCGTTCAAGAACGCGATACGGCAGGCAATTGCTTACAGCAATTCGCAGATTATCTACGATATTGCCGATGCCGCCGCGGAATTCGCCGCGGCAAAAAAGGCGGCACGCGCTGCTGAGGAGGCGGCGAAAGCCGAAAACAAGTCCGCTGAAATCGTGGGGGAAACGGAAAAACAGTGACCGCACGGTTGGCGGACGGAGAGGATTTAACATGTTGCCAAAGAAAACAGAAGACCTGCAGGCGGTAATTGGGTATCGATTCCGAAAAAACGAACTCCTCCAAACCGCGTTGACACATTCATCATATTCCAATGAGTTGCGTGCCAAAAAGATTTCGGTAAGTTGCAATGAACGGTTGGAATTTCTCGGGGACTCGGTGCTTTCGATTATTGTCAGTGAATATCTCTTCAAGGAAAACCGCTATTTGCCGGAGGGCGATCTTACCAAACTACGCAAAGAGTTGGTTTGCGGCAAAACCCTTTCGGATTTTGCCAAGGAGATAGGACTTGGAGACTATCTTCTTCTCGGAAACGGAGAAGAAAAGAACGGCGGTCGGCGAAACGATAAAATTCTGGAAAATGCTTTTGAGGCTCTCCTTGCCGCGATCTATCTGGATGCCGGCGATGCGGGAAAGTCTACGGTCACGGCGTTTCTGATGCCGAAAGTCAAGGTCAAACTCGGGGAGATCGGTCACGGAAGCGATTTCAAAACCGAACTTCAGCAGTTTGTACAACAGACTGAGGGGGACTATCTGGAATATGAGGTTGTCGGAGAAACCGGACCGGATCACAACAAAACTTATACCGTGGTGGCGCGGCTCAATTCCAATGTCATCGGCACCGGCAAGGGGAAAACCAAGAAGGAGGCTGAACAGAACGCGGCAAGAGAAGCCTTGATTTTGTTCGGTGAAGAATGATTCTGACGGGGAATCCGAAAAGCGGACTCCCCGTTTTTCTTTGGAAAGGAAAAAACGATGAAACACGCGAATATACCGATTTTCATTCCGCACCTCGGATGTCCGAATGCCTGCGTTTTCTGCAATCAACGGTCTATCTCGGGAAAAGAGGCGTTTCATGAGGAGACGGTGCGCTCGGAAATTGAAAGGGCTCTTGAGACAATCGGAAACAAAAAAGAGACGGAAATTGCTTTTTTTGGAGGCTCTTTCACCGGCATTGAGCGCGGTTTGATGGTTCGCCTTTTGGAGGTGGCAAAATCTTATATAGATGTCGGCCGTGTACAGTCCGTTCGTCTTTCCACACGCCCCGATTACATAGATCGTGAAGTGCTTGATATATTGTCCCGCTACGGTGTGAAGCACATTGAACTTGGGCTTCAGAGCATGGATGACGACGTGTTGCGGCTTTCCCGGCGCGGACATGATGCTGCTTGCGGCGAGAGGGCTTGCAGACTGGTGAAGGAATATGGCTTTTCCTTGGTGGGACAAATGATGATCGGTCTGCCCGGCTCCGATATTGGCAAGGAAAAGAGGACAGCCGAAAAACTCTGCGAACTCGGTGTGGATGCCGTGCGGATCTATCCGACGGTGGTGTTCCGTGACACGGATCTCTGCCGAATGACGGAACGAGGTGAGTATGTTCCATTGACTTTGGATGACGCGACAAAAAGGACAAAAATTGCGCTTTCTGTGTTTGTCGAACACAACGTTCCGTGCATCCGCGTCGGTCTTTGCGCCTCGGAAAGGCTTTCCTCCGACGGAGACGTTGTTGGTGGTGCCACTCACAGTGCGATCGGCGAACTTGCCATGAGTGCCCTCTATTATGACCGCATTTGCACAGAACTCGACCGAATGGGAAACATAAGCGGAAAGTGCGCTGTGATTTCGGTTTCGGCGGGATCTACTTCAAAGGCTGTGGGGCAGAAACGAGTCAATGTCCTTGAAATTTGCAAAAAATATTCATTAAAACGCGTGAAAATCCTTGAAAAAAAAGAAGTTTTGGGTTATAATATAATAATTGATTTAATCTGACAGGAGGACGCTCTTTTGTATCTGAAATTTCTCGAGCTTCAGGGCTTTAAGTCCTTTCCCGATAAGACAAAACTCAGCTTTGAGTCGGGTGCCACCGTTATCGTCGGTCCCAACGGAAGCGGAAAATCGAATATTTCGGACGCCATGAGATGGGTTCTCGGTGAGATTTCTTCCAAGAATATCCGCGGAAGCAAAATGGAGGACATTATTTTCGGCGGTGCCGACAGCCGGAAGCCGATGGGCTATGCCGAGGTCTCGGTTACGTTTGATAACCGGGATGAGCTGAACCGTTTGGATTGTCCCTACGACGAGGTTACGGTTACCAGACGGTATTATCGTTCCGGAGACAGTGAATACTACATAAACCGTCGACCGGTGCGTCTGCGGGATATTTACGAGATGTTTATGAATACCGGTATCGGGCGTGACGGTTATTCCATCATCGGGCAGGGCAAGATTGCCGAGATCATTTCCCGGAAGAGCGATGAACGGCGAAGCATTTTTGAGGACGCGTCGGGAATTGCCAAATACCGTCACAAAAAATCCGAAACGGAGCGCAAACTTGCGGATACCGAGGATAATATGACGCGTATCAGCGATATTTTTGCGGAGGTGTCTGCACAGGTCGGTCCTTTGGAAAGGGAAGCGGAAAAAGCCTCCCGTGCCATTGAACTGATGGAGACCAAGAAGCGTGTGGATGTTCAGCTCTGGTTGTATGATACCGACAAGCTCCGTGCCGAGATTGCCGAGGCGGAGGAGTTGTACCGTCATTCTTCCTTTGATCTCAAGACGGTAAACGAAACCATTGAGGATTATGAGGCACAGAACGAGAAGTTGTTTGAGGTCTCGCAAAACAACAAATTTGAATCGGAACAGTTGCTCTCTCAGATCAGCCGACAGAGCGAAGCCGATCACGCACTTGAGAGTGAGTACGCAGTCGCCAAGACCAATATTTTGCACACGCGGGAAATGGCGGATGCCGCTGCGGGTGTGATTCGCGATTATGAAAAGGCGGTTGCCGACGAGAAGGAAAATCTGGTCAGGCGCACCGCACATATTGACGAGTTGTGCGAAAAACTGGAAGCTGTGAGAAAAGAACACGCGGCTTCCATTGCCGAACAGAGTTCGCTTCGCGCAGAGGCGGACAAACTCGGCGAAATGAGTGAACGGGCACTTGTCGATTTACGAGCTTTTGAAAAGGAAGCCACCGATGTACGTGTGCGGCTTTCGGTTATCGAAAATGCCCGCAATTCCGATGGAGACAAGAACGATTCCATTCTGGCGGAAATACGGAAATACGATGACATTGCCGTTTCTCTCGGAATCAAAATCGCCGCCTGTGAAAAAACGCTCGGTGAATATGAAAACGCGATTGCAGAGCTGGATCGTGCTATCGCCGATTTTGGGAAAAAGTTGGACGGACTTTATGAAGCACGGCGGGAGAACGATGCGGAACTGGCATCGGCACGTCTTGCACGCGATTCGGTTGCCCAACGGATTGAAACCTTTCGTGCTATGGAGGAACAGCTTGAAGGGTACAGCAACAGCGTTCGTTTTGTGATGAAGGCATACGGCGAGGGACGGATTGCCACGACGTCGGGAAAGCCGTGTGGAACCATTTACGGTCCGTTGTCCAAAGTGATTTCGGTCAGCGACCGGTATGTCGTTGCAATTGAAACTGCACTGGCGGCAAATCTGCAACACATCGTGGTTGAGGACGAGGAGACCGCCAAAGCGGCAATGTATGCGCTCAAACGCGCTGAGGCGGGAAGGGCAACCTTTTTCCCCGTTACGTCTATGCACGGTCAGATTGCTACGAGGGAGATGGAAGAATCGAAGAAACATCCGGGTTTTCTTTCCTATGCCGACAAGCTGGTGGACTGCGATCCGAAATTCTGTGGTATTGTTTCCTCTCTTCTCGGGCGGACAGTCGTGTTTGACAACATTGAAAATGCGACTCGCATGGCAAAGGCACTTCATTATCGTGTACAGGTCGTCACACTTGACGGACAACAGATTCGTGTGGGAGGTTCCTTTACCGGCGGTAGCGTGAAGGCGGGAGGCGGTATGCTCAGCCGTGCCAGCGAGATCAAGCATCTGGAGGAAAAACTTGCGGGTGGGGAGGCACATCTTGCTACCTGTCTCAAGAAACAGAAATCACTTGAAGGAGAGATTTCCAAGACCGAGAGCGAGTCGGAGGAACAGGAAAACCGCCGCCGCCTTTATGAGGTCATGAAAACCGGTGAAAACACCACCTGTGAACAGCTTCGCGCCAAGCTCGATGCCAACAATACGTTGGCGGACAAGCTCCGTGCCGACTACGGGGACGTGATTGAACAGAACAAACGTTACGAGGAGGAAACCGAGACGCTTTCCGCACGGGAACGGGAATTGTCGACGAGAATCTCCGAAATCACCGGGTTCCGTGAACAGAAAGACATCGAACGCAACGAAAAATTGGAAAAGTGCGACGAATTTTCTCTGAAAATTACGGATTTGTATATTGCGGTCAGCGAGACCCAGAAGGACATTGAGACAGAGCGGACATTGGTTTCTTCTCTTGACGAGCGCGTCCGCACCCTTACGGACGGAATGGAAGAACAACGGCGCAAAATAACCGATTGCGAAAACAGAATCCGGGAGATGGAACTGGCACAAGAAGAAAATCGCCGGCGGTTCTCCGAGGGGGAAAAGTTGTTGGAGGAACTTAACGGCAAGCGTGCGGTTCTTGAAAACGACAGTTTTGCTTTTGAGAAAAAACTCAGCACGATGAATACGAAGATGCGCGAAAAGCGCGCCGAGCAGGAGGTTTTGTTCCGCCAGAACACATTGAACGAAAATAAGCTCAATGCACTCAAGACCGAGCAGGATAAGCTGGCAACCAGACTTTGGGACGATTACGAGATCACACGTGCTGAGGCGGTGGCACTCGGCTATCCCACCATCACGAAGCTCACCCGCGCGGCGACAGCCGCAAAGCAGGTCGACTGCCGCAACAAACTCCGCGCCATCGGAAGTGTCGATCTCGATGCCGTGAATAAATACAAGGAAGTCAAGGAACGTTATGACCGTATGGACAGGCAGATCAAGGATCTTGAAGCGTCAAGGAGTGACCTTGTGAAGATTATTGATCGCCTTGAAACCGAGATGAAAGCGGCTTTTGTGGAGTCGTTCAATAAAATCAACGAGAATTTCGGTAGAACGTTTGCCGAACTGTTCGGCGGTGGTACGGCGGAAATTGTTTTGACCGAGCCGGAGGATGTCCTGAACAGTGGAATCGAAATCAAGGCGGCACCTCCCGGCAAAATTATCAAGAGTCTGATGCAGCTTTCGGGAGGTGAGCAGTCGTTTGTGGCAATTGCCCTTTTGTTTGCCATTTTGAAAGTCAATCCGCCTCCGTTCTGCATTATGGACGAGATTGAGGCGGCATTGGATGAGGTGAACGTGGCAAGACTTGCCGAATACATCAAACGCTATTCGGACAGCACGCAGTTCATTCTGATTACGCACCGTCGCGGGACGATGGAAGCGGCAAATATGCTGTATGGTGTTACCATGCCGGAACATGGAATTTCCAAGGTGCTGGCACTGGATGTGAAGGATATTACCAAGAAGAAAGGAGAAGACTGGAATGGCATTTTTGGATAAACTGAAAAGCGGTCTTTCCAAGACAAAAAACGCGATTTTGGGACAGGTGAACAACATCCTGAAGTCCTTTGTCAAGGTGGACGAGGATCTTTTGGACGAACTGGAAGAACTCCTGATTTGTGCAGATGTGGGTGTCGGCTCGACGGAGGCAATTATTGAGGAACTTCGTGAACGTATCAAAGACGGCAGACTCAAAGAGAAGGATCAGGTTATCGATGCTCTTAAAGAGATTCTGGAAGGGATGATCGGACAGGGAGAACCCCTGAAAATGGATACAAAGCCTTCCGTCATTTTGGTGATCGGAGTCAATGGTGCGGGAAAAACCACTTCAATCGGAAAAATCACCAACATTCTCAAAAAAGAGGGCAAGAAGGTCGTAGTGGCGGCGGCGGACACTTTCCGCGCGGCGGCAATTGATCAACTCGCGGTCTGGTGTGAACGGTCGGGGGTGGAACTCGTGAAGCAGAAAGAGGGAAGTGATCCCGCGGCAGTCGTGTTTGATGCGGCAAATTATGCCAAGACCCACGATGCCGATGTTCTCGTGATCGACACGGCGGGGCGACTGCAAAACAAGAAAAATCTGATGAACGAACTGGAAAAAATCAGTCGTGTCATTGATCGCGAACTGCCGGGTGCTTGTCGGGAAAATTTGTTGGTTCTCGATGCGACTACGGGTCAGAATGCGATCTTGCAGGCAAAAGAATTCCGGAACGCCGCAAACATTACGGGACTGGTACTCAACAAGCTCGACGGGACTGCCAAGGGCGGTATTGTAATTTCCATTAAGGGAGAATTGGGAATTCCGGTAAAGTTTATCGGCGTTGGCGAAAAAATTGACGATATGAAGCCGTTTGATGCAAACGAGTTCATTTCTGCGTTTTTTGACTGAGGTGCGGAATGGAAATCGTACTTGCGTCGCGCAATGCACATAAAATCAAGGAACTGGAAACGATTCTGAGAGAGGCAATTCCGGATGTGAAATTGTTGTCGCTTGATGACATCGGTTTCCGGGGAGATATAGAGGAAAACGGTACAACCTTTGCTGAAAATGCACTGATAAAGGCACGTGTGGCGGCAAAGAGCGGGCGGATAGGAGTCGGAGACGATTCGGGACTTTGTGTCGCCGCTTTGGGCGGTGCACCGGGCGTCTACTCGGCACGCTATGCCGGAGAACACGGCAACGATGCGGCAAACAACGCAAAACTCCAAAAGGAACTGGCGGACAAAGATGACAGGCGTGCCTGTTTTACGTGTGTGATCGCTTGCGTTCTGCCTGACGGGAGAGAATTTGTACTGGAGGGAAGGACGGACGGCGTGATTACCCGTGAACCGTCGGGAAACGGCGGGTTCGGCTATGATCCCTATTTCTTCTATGAACCGCTCGGAAAGACGTTTTCCGAACTCTCGGCGGAGGAAAAAAACGCTGTCAGCCACCGTGGGAAGGCGGTTCGCGCACTTGCGGCACGACTTGCCGAAATTTACTGAAAACATCCGTCTACGGCGGACGACGAAAGGATTTATGAATTTATATGATAACATCAAAACAGAGAGCCTATCTCCGCTCGTTGGCGGTTCATACCGACACAATCATGCAGATCGGAAAGGGCGGCATCGGGGAGAATCTTATCAAAACCGTGTCGGATGCCCTTGAGGCGAGAGAATTGATTAAGTTGTCGGTTCTGGAAAACAGCGAGGAAACGCCACGAGGTGCCGCAGAAGCACTTGCTGCGGCAACGGATTCCGAGGTCGTGGCGGTTACGGGTCGAAAGATCGTTCTGTATCGTGAGTCCGAAAAGCATAAAAGGATTGAAATATAAATATGACAGAGAAGGAACAGGACATTCGCGTCGGCGTGTACGGCGGCACCTTTGCTCCGGTACACAACGGTCATATCAACGCGGCAAAACTCTTTATGGAACAAATGCGGTTGGATTATCTGTTTGTTATTCCGGCGGCGATTCCGCCGCACAAGCAAATTGATGCCGCAGATGATCCCGCACATCGTCTTGCCATGTGTGCTCTTGCTTTTGAAGGAATCGACGGCGTGGTGGTTTCGGATATGGAGATCAGACGCGGCGGAAAAAGTTATACGGTGGACACCTTGCGGGAACTGACCGCGCCGCACCGACGGCTCTTACTTCTTTGCGGAACCGATATGGTTCTTTCCTTTGATACTTGGCACGAGTATCGGGAAATTCTGAAACTCTGTTATCCGGTTTATGTGCGGCGTGAAAAAGACAAACTGCTTGACGATCTTATTGTAAACAAGTTGACAAAATATTACAAGGAAAGCGGAAAAATGTTCCGCAAGCTCGTCGGGGAGCCAATGGAGCTTTCTTCCAGCGATATTCGTGAGGCGGTAAAGGCGGGCAGGGATATTTCGGGCATGGTTCCGCCTTCGGTTGCCGACTACATTCATGATAATCGTTTGTATTTGTGAGGACACGGAAAAATGATATTTGACGAAAAAATGTTGAAAGAGCTACAGAATGCTATTGAGAGTACCATGTCCCCCAAACGGTTCCGGCATACGGTGGCGGTCGCCGACATGGCGGTTCGTCTGGGACGACTTTATGCACCCGACAAATTGTCGCTTCTTGCCGCCGCGGGACTTCTGCATGATATTACCAAAGAGTATACGACCGAACGTCAGATCGAAATTTTTCGCGAAAACGGAATTTTCGTGACAAAAGAGGACATACTATCCCCAAAGACCTTTCATGCACGGACGGCGGTACTTTTGATTCCCCGGCTTTATCCGGCGTTTGCTGATCCCGAGCTTCTTTCGGCGGTGCGGTATCACACGACGGGACGCGCGGGAATGAGCATGACCGAACGCATTGTGTATTTTGCTGATTATATCGACGATACACGCACGTTTGAGGATTGCGTGCTTCTGCGTCGCCTTTTTTGGGACGCAAATCCCGCTGCCATGGAACAAGATGAGCGCGAAGAACATTTTCGCCGCCTGCTGATTCTTTCCTTTGACAAGACGCTTTCCGCTTTGATTGCGGAGGGAGGAGTTATCAGCGGAGATACCTTGGCGGCACGCAACAGTCTGATTCTGGAGGCATAAAGGTCGGAACGGGACAGGAGCGAACGAAGCGTGTTTGGGAATCGGAAAATCAGAATGTCGGCTTTCCTTTTGGTTGCCGTAATTGCTTTTACTTTTTTGGGATTTTCGGTGGCAAAGCCTGCCGATGCGGAGAAAAGCGTTGTTGCCGGAAAGAACGGCGGACACTACAACATTCTTCTTCTCGGGCATGATAACACATCGGATCTGACAGATGTGGTGATGATTGCCGCATTCGATCTTACGTCGGAAAGTCTGAGCATCCTTCAGATTCCGCGCGACACCTATTTTGCTTATACCAATGCCGACTATAAAAAGATCAATGGTGCCACGCACGCGCTCGGCAGTGCTGCAAATCTTGCCACGGCTCTGTCGGAAGCTCTTGCCGTAAAGATTGACAGTTATGTGGAATTTGATCTTGCGTTTGTTCGGGATGCGGTGGATTTTGTTGGTGGTGTGACTATCGACATTCCCTGCAATATGGATTATGACGATCCGGCGCAGAATCTGCATATTCATCTGAAAAAGGGAGAACAAACGCTTGGAGGTCAAGACGCAGTTGGGTTTATCCGTTTTCGTTCCGGGTATCTCAGAGCCGATCTCGGCAGAGTGGATGCACAAAAACTGTTTTTGGCGGCATTCTCACACGCTTTTTACCGGAATGTCGGCGCGGCGGACATCCCCGCGGCGGCTCTGCTGGCAATCAAACACATCAAGACCGATATGCGCCTTGATACGATGATTTCTCTGGCGGTTGCCATGCGAAGCATGAAGAACGAAGCCATCTCGGTCCTGACACTTCCGGGGGAAGAGGTTCGGTCGGAATACAGCGGCGCATGGTATTATATCCTCTCGCGTGAGGGGTGTCTTACGGCGGTCAACCGCTACCTTGCCAGAGAGGGCAGTGTGAGCGGAGCGGCTTTTGACACGCAACGAAAATTTACCGATACGGCACGGAAGAACTTTCGGGAAATTTATGAAAGAAAAATCGATGCTGTCCCCTATACCTTTGACACGCTTGATAAGGAAGGGATCGGAATTCAATAGAACAACAGAAAGGAAAAACAATGGAAGACATGAAATCGGAAATCCTGACGGAAGAAAAAAAGCCGTCGTTGGTCGGTGTGCCCCCATTTGAGTTGGCAAAGGCGATTGCAGAGCATCTTGATGAGAAGAAGGGACACAATGTGAAGGTGCTGTCGGTGGAGGGCAAGACCTCCATCACCGACTATTTCGTTCTCTGCACGGGAAATTCCCGCACGCAGGTGAAGGCTCTGGCGGGAGAGACAGAACACGAGACCGGACTGCGCGGTGTGGATCCCGACAATGTGGAGGGACGCGGGAACGATTCCTGGATTGTCCTTGATTACGGCAATGTGATCGTTCACGTTTTCAGCCGTGAGGCTCGCGAATTTTATAATCTGGACAAACTGTACGGCGATCAGAAGCCGGTGCTGGAATTTTAAAAAGCCGAGGGAGAAATTATGAAGTACGATTACATAACGATTGAGCCGAAATGGCAGAAACGCTGGGAAGAGGCACACATTTTTGAAGCGTCTGCCGATCACACAAAGCCGAAATTCTATGGGTTGGTGGAATTTCCGTATCCGAGCGGTGCCGGAATGCACGTCGGACACATCAAGGCATATTCGGGACTGGAGGTCGTCAGTCGGAAAAGAAGGATGCAGGGATACAATGTGTTGTTCCCGATCGGCTTTGATGCCTACGGTCTGCCCACCGAAAACTACGCGATCAAAACCGGGATACATCCCCGTCAGGTGACCGATACCAATATTGAACACTTTACTGCACAATTGAAGCGCGTCGGGTTTTCTTTTGACTGGTCGCGCGTGATTGATACGACACAAGAGGACTATTATCGTTGGACGCAGTACATCTTCTTAAAGATGTTTGAAAAGGGGCTGGCATTCCGTTCTACCGCACTGGTCAATTATTGCCCGAGTTGCAAGGTGGTGCTTTCCAACGAGGATTCTCAGGGCGGAAAGTGCGATATTTGTCACAGCGACATTATTCAGAAGTCAAAGGACGTTTGGTATCTGAGAATTACCGAGTATGCCGACAAGCTCCTTGAGGGGCTTGACAAGGTGGACTATCTGCCGCAGATCCGTCAGCAACAGATCAACTGGATCGGCAAGTCAACGGGGGCATTTGTCAATTTCGGCATTGCCGGAACAGACGAAAAACTTCGTGTCTACACCACCCGTCCCGACACGTTGTATGGTGTGACTTTTATGGTGATTGCCCCCGAACATCCGTTGATTGACAAGCTGTCCGCCAAGATCGGCAATATGGAGGCGGTTCTTGCTTATCGGGATGAGTGTGCCAAGAAGACCGAATTTGAACGTACACAGATCGTCAAGAACAAGACGGGGGTTCGTCTGGACGGTCTTGTTGCCGTCAATCCCGTAAACGGAAAGGAAATTCCGGTCTTTATTGCCGACTACGTTATGATGGGGTATGGTACCGGTGCCATTATGGCGGTTCCGGCACACGATGAGAGAGACTATGCTTTTGCCAAGAAATTCGGACTGGATATTATTCCTGTCATTGAGGGCGGTGACATTTCGGTCGAAGCCTATACCGGCGACGGAAAAATGGTAAATTCGGGATTCCTTGACGGAATTACCACCAAAAAAGAAGCCATTGAAAAGATGCTGGCTTACCTCGGCGAGCGGGGAATCGGCGAGAAGGGCGTGCAATACAAAATGAAGGACTGGGCATTCAACCGTCAGCGTTACTGGGGCGAGCCTATTCCGATCGTGCATTGCCCGAAGTGCGGTATGGTTCCCGTTCCGTATTCCGAACTTCCGCTGAAACTTCCTGTGGTTAAGGAATTTGCACCGGGGGAGGGTGGAGAAAGTCCGCTTGCCAAGATTGAGGAGTTTGTCAATTGCAAATGTCCGAAGTGCGGCGGCGATGCCCGTCGCGAGACCGACACAATGCCGCAATGGGCAGGTTCTTCTTGGTATTTCCTTCGCTATATTGATCCGCACAACCAAAAGGCACTTGCTGATATGGACGAGATGAAATACTGGCTCCCGGTTGACTGGTATAACGGGGGAATGGAACACGTTACCCGTCACATGATTTATTCCCGTTTCTGGCATCGCTTCCTTTACGACATCGGAGAAGTACCGACTGCGGAACCTTATGCCAAGCGTACCGCACAAGGGTTGATTTTGGGACCTGACGGGGAAAAGATGTCGAAGTCCAAAGGCAACGTTGTGGATCCGTTGGATGTAGTAAACGAATTCGGCGCGGATGTCCTTCGTGTTTATGTTCTTTTTATGGGAGATTACGGTTCTGCCGCACCGTGGTCGGAGAGCAGTGTGAAGGGGTGCAAACGTTTTCTGGAGCGTGTTGCCGACCTTTCGGATATGGTGTCCGACAAGGTCGATCCTAAAATGGAGAGTGCTTTCCACAAGATGGTGAAGAAGGTCTCGGACGATATTGAACAGATGAAATTCAACACTGCCATTGCCGCGATGATGGGACTTCTCAATGACATTTATGCGGCAGGAACATTGACCAAAGAACAGCTTATGACATTTATCACGGTTCTTTGTCCGTTTGCTCCGCACATTTGCGAGGAATTATGGGAAAAAGAAGGCGGAGAAGGATTCTGTTCGTTGGCGAAGTGGCCGGAATTCGATGAGTCCAAAACGATTGACGAGACGGTGGAGATTGCCGTTCAGATCAATGGTAAGGTTCGTGCTACGGTTGAGTTGCCGATGAACAGTACGAAGGAAGAAGCAATCGCAACGGCAAAACAGGCAGTAGCGTCCTATCTTGAGGGAAAAACGTTGGTGAAGGAAATTGCTGTTCCCAACAAGATCGTCAATTTTGTGATCCGTCTTTAAAAGAAATCCGGGAAATGACGGAAAAAATCCGGGATTCCTATTGACAAACGGAGAAAAATGTTGTATAATCTAAAAAGAGAATTGTTGCGGGAATCCGTGACAGGCGGAGGGAGGGAATAAGGTAATGGCAGAAGTTAGAGTTAAGGAAGGCGAGTCTCTTGACAGTGCCCTTCGTCGCTTTAAACGTCAGTGCGCTCGTTCCGGCGTCCTCACCGAACTTCGCAAGAGAGAACACTACGAGAAACCGAGTGTTAAGCGTAAGAAGAAGTCTGAAGCCGCAAGAAAGCGCAAATACAAATAATTCCGCTTATGATAAAGGGGCATCTACGGATGCTCCTTTTTCAGCGGAATGAGTTGGTTTAAAGAGGAAAAGGAGAACTTTCTGGATGTTTGTTTCTTGACAACCGGTCGGGAATATATTATAATAATTACATGGTTTCCAAGAGAAGAATTGTTGGTTATTCGTTGTAGTTTTTCTTTTTTCGTGTTTGTGAAAATACCCAATGGCATAATTGGTATAAACGGATGAAAGTGAGGTGTATTCCGATGCTGAATTTCAGAAACAGAAAGGATTTTGAAGCACTTGGACTGGGAGAAGTGATGCTTCGATTATCGCCGATCGGCAAAGAGAGAATTTCGTATTGCGAGACTTTTGAGAAAAAAGCGGGCGGTTCGGAGTTGAACGTGGTGTCCGGCATTTCCATGCTGGGGCTTCGGACGGGAGTGATTACCAAACTGCCGCATAACGAGATCGGAAAATTTGTCAAACATATGATCCGGTATTCCGGTACAAGTGACGATTATATTTTGTACGACGAACGTCCTGAAAAACGACTTGGTGTTTATTATTATGAGAGCGGTGCGTATCCCCGCCTGCCTGTCGCGTCGTATGATCGGGCAGGCTCCTCCTTTACTACGTTCCGCAAGGAGGAGTTGCCGGACGATATTTATGACAGCACCCATATTTTTCATACCAGCGGTATTACGCTGGCGTTGAACGAGTCATTGCGAAGTGATGTTCCGGAAATGATGCGAAAGTTTCGCGAACACGGTACGTTGATCTCTTTTGATGTCAACTATCGTGCCGCGCTTTGGGATGAGGATACGGCACGCGGTACCATTCGCGCAATTCTGCCGATGATTGATATTTTGTTTGTCTCCGAGGAAACTTCCAGACGGATGTTCGGAATGGTCGGGACCTTGGAGGAAATCCATCGTACTTTTTCAACGGAATATCCGAATCTGCGTGTGATTGCCTCCACGAAGAGAAAAGTCATTTCTCCTACCCGTCATAATTTCAGTTCCTTGGTTTATGACTGTGCGGAGAACCGACATTTCGAGGAAATTCCGTATGAAAATATCGAAGTCGTGGATCGTATCGGTTCGGGAGATGCGTATGTGGCAGGTGCTCTTTACGCACTTCTGAAATACGGGGATATTGAGTCCGCGGCACGTTACGGTGACGCAATGGCAGCTTTGAAAGATACGATTCTCGGTGATATGACTGAGTGCGACATCAGTGATATTGAACGCATCATTACTTCTCACACGGTCAAAGGACCACAGAGTGAGATGATCAGGTGACAGAATCGGAATCCGATATCGGGCGGAACATTGCTCCTCCTGTGCCGGTGAATCCCTAAATTTCAATTTTCACAAAATGCTTGACAAGCGCATACCCTTGTGATATACTGTATGCAATACTCTTTGCACTGCATTCATATCTACAGTACAAACTGAGCAGGCGATGCGAAATCATATGCCGGGTCACAAATTTGTGACAACAGGGT